>JAZQYS010000514.1:0-2120 GCA_045633645.1 Victivallaceae bacterium
GTGATCACACGGGTCTTGCCGGTTCCGGCACCGGCGAGAACCAGTACCGGACCGTTGACCGTCCCGGCAGCGGAAGCCTGTTCAGGATTCAGCTGAGAGAGGATTTCTTCACATGTCATGACTTAAAATTTCTTCAAATCAGACGATTTTGACTGCGAAATCAAATTTTCCATCGTTGGCGACAGCGGCAGCACTGGTGACAGCGTTGGTGAAATCGGCAAAGACGCCGCCGGAAACAACGTATTCAGCAGCGCAATCGGCGCAACCGGCGTTGAAAGCTGTATCAACGTTGGTATCGCAGGGGGCATTGAGTTCATAAGTTGAAATATAGCGGGCTTCGCCTTCCTTGAGAGCAAATTCACGGACAAGGATAGCATCCTTGCGGACGATTCCCAGGAAACCAACGGGCTTGGAAACGTGGATAACAGAAACGATACGGGGAGTATCCAGAGAATCCTTTTCGTAATCCATAGCCAGAAGTCCGAGGGTGATGGCATCGCGGACATTCATTCCGGCATCAATTTTTTCGGCGATGGGATCGGTCTGGGAACCGTTGGTGGCAACAGCCCATTCTCCGTTTCCGGCAACACGCAGGCAGTTGTAGCTGATGTAGGGATTCTTGGCCAGATCAGATTCAGCGCCCGGACGGGGAACAACAGCGATACGGTCGTTGGAAATCACAGCCTGACGGTTCGGGAAAGAACGGGAGGAAACCCGGTACATCGCGGCATTTTTTCCGTCAAGGGTACGTCCGAAAGCAACAATTCGTCCAATATACATAATTAAAATCCTTTCTTTTTGTAAAGTTTCTTTATTGAAGAAAAATTGTCTCTTTACATAAAATGCAGCCAAAATGCAGTTAAATCAAGTAAATCCGTTGGAAAATATGCAAGTTTGATGTTATTTTACTAAAAAGACACAAAACAGATGAGGTTTTTTTATGTTTCCTGTGGCATTGAGAATCGGGGCCGTCACCATTTACTGGTACGGTGTTATGGCGGCTATCGGATTTCTTCTGGCAATGTATGTCCAGAAATTGACAAAAGAACACGCAAAAATGACAGAAGATGACGCCTCCAACGTCATTATCGTTGCCTTAATTGCCGGACTTGTCGGCGCAAGAATTTTTTACGTTGTCCAGTTCTTTCATCTTTTCCGCGACAATCTGTGGAATATCGTCCGGGTCGATCAGGGCGGACTGGTCTTTTACGGAGGATTCATCCTTGCCATTATCGCATTGATTATTTTCGCTAAAATCAAAAAATTTGATCCGCTGCGGATGTTTGATGCCATCACGCCCGCCATGGCAATCGGACACGCCTGCGGCAGAATCGGATGTTTTCTCCACGGCTGCTGTTTCGGAAAACCCGCAGCTTTTTTGGGAGTTCATTATCCCGCCGGAAGCGAGGCTGTCCTCAAATACGGCAATACCGCATTGCACCCCGTCCAGCTTTATGAAGCAGGAGCCAACTTCATTGCCTTCTGGTTCTTCCTCAAACTTGCCCGCAAGTGCAAACGGGGTGTTGCCATGAGCTGTTACTTCATCTATTACGGAACAACACGTTTTCTGATTGAACTTCTGCGCGGAGACAATCCGCACATCTGGGGACTTTTCACCCCCGCACAGCTGATTGGTCTGCTTTTAATTCCAACCGGAGTTATCCTGCTCCTTTACTTCAATAAAAATGCCGAACAAAACGCTTGAATTTGATATTACGCCCGACTGTGCCGGAGCAAGACTTGACCGTTGTCTGTCACGTCTGATCCCCGGTTCGTCGCGCGCCTATCTGCAGAAACTCATCAAAGACGGATTGGTTCAAAACAATGCGGGGCAGTCCATTACCCTGCCCCGTTATCCTGTCAAGGCAGGAGAACACATCATTGTCACCATGCCCGAAATTGAAGATACGACCGTCCGGGCTGAAGATTTTGACTACCCGATCCTCTTTGAAGACGAACACATGCTCGTCATTGCAAAACCCGCCGGCGTCGTAGTTCATCCTGCTGCCGGAAATCCCGACGGAACAATCGTTAATGCCCTGCTCGGACGTTATCCGGGGTTCGGAGACCGTTTTCAAAATGTCAACGGCAGACCCGGCATCGTCCACCGGTTGGACAAG
>JAZQYS010000515.1:0-3206 GCA_045633645.1 Victivallaceae bacterium
TATAGGTAGATATTACCGATAGGGTACTGTCCTTAACTTTAAAAATACCTCGCTTTTCTTGAAAAGGGTTGGGGTTTGGGGAAGGGGAAAACCACTTTTCTCGTGAAAAGAAGTTTTCCCCTTCCCCAAGAACCATCTACCCTTGTCGGGAACAGCGCGTTTTTATTTTGCGCAAAAACTGTCTCTTGCCTGTGAAACAAGCAGATAACTGTTGGTTAAGATGGTATCCATGCCCATAGCGAGCAGTTCTTTTGCTTTTGCGGGATCATCGGTGTAGAAGTAGTTGCACAAAATATTGTTTTCGTGGGCTTTATCAATCATTTGCTGATTGTAGTACTCCATGTAAAGCTGAACTTTTTTGCAGTTGTAACGGATGGCGCGTTCAACGATACCCCAGGGGGCATCATCTTCAAACGCCATGCAGCGGGTGATTTCAGGCGCAACTTCAAGGGCTGCTTCATGAACGGAAGAGTCTCCCATGAAATAGGCATGCTCAGCGCAATCGTAAGCGTGGAGCAGTTGTGCGATTTTGCGGATGAAGGGACGGGAGAAGTGTTCTCCTGCAATGGATTTTATATGTACATTCATCACCGTCTGGCGGGCAAAATGCTGCAAAATTTCCTCAAAAGTTACAACTTTGAGTCCGGCAAGGGATTCGTGGCACTTGGAGCCGAAGTCAAGAGCCAGAAGTTCCGCATAGGTTTTGTCGCGGACAAATCCCGTTCCGTTGGACACGCGGTCAAGTTTTGAATCGTGAATGGCAACGGGAACACCGTCGCAGGTTTCCCAGAGGTCAAATTCAATTTCATCTGCGCCGAGGGCAATCGCCGCGCCGAAAGCGGGGAGCGTATTTTCCGGCAGCTGCGTATGGAATCCCCGGTGGGCGCAGACACGCGGATATGCCATGCGGTTGTCGTCCAAACGGACAAAAGGACCGGCGGGACGGTACGCCCAGGGGGTACGTCCCTGATCAATGAATTTGTCATTCAAAATCATGCTGCCGCCGAAACTGTTGCTCCGCATATATTTCCATTTAGGATCCGGAATATCGTAAATGAGTTTTCCTGTTCTGCTTTCCATATCAGCAAGGATTTTTCCCGCCGGGTCAACGCCAAGAGATGTGCCGCCGACGGTGCTGTTTTCTCCCATGCTGTAAGAGGCGCGCAAGACAAAGGCATTGGTGCGGAATGCCAGCATTCTGTTGAGCAGACGCAAATTGTCAAAAGTTTCAGCTCTCTGCATGGCGGAGACCAGAACCATATCCACTTGCTGAGCTGCAAGGTATTCAATATATTCATTGAAATACGCATCGTAGCAGATGACAAAACCGAATTTGAGTCCGTTTACTTCAACGACAGTCGGGGTACGGGGCAAAAGGGCATAGGAGTTATCCACTTTGTGATCGCGCGGTTCGCTTAAAACCAGCTGCTGTTTCCAGTATTCTCCGGCAATTTCTCCTGTCGGCAGAAAGACACGGGAAGTGTTGCGTTCGCAATTTTGAGCGCGGGCGCTGTAACTTAACACCACAACTGCATTGCAGCGGCGCGCGGCAGCAACGGCGGCATCTTCAAGTTTCTGCCGCCACTTGTCTGCAAAGGCAAGTGCCTGTTCCGGCGGAATTGTTCCGGGGGTATTGGAGTACTCGGGCGTTAAAATCAAATCAAGACTTTCATTGCAGGAATCAAGTTCATTGATGATAAATTCAACAGTTTTTTCCGCCAGTTCCGGTGTGTGTCCGTAAGGCGGCTGAATGGCACATACTTTCATTTTTACATATCCTTTGGCTGATTTTGATTTTAAGATACCACATGAAAGGCTTTTTTTCAACCCTTAAATACTTGAAAAAACGACAGTTTGGGATATAGTAAGTGATTGTCAAAGTATCGTTTAATAAATCAATCAGGAAAAATATATGTCTGAAAAAACTTCTCCGCGTTTCCGTTGTACTGCAACGGGCGACTCAATGATCACCCGCCGCCTGCCTTTTGAGGGGGAATATGAGGGATTTTCCGAAGTCCGCGACTTCATTATGCAGGGTGATTTCCGTTTCGGAAACCTTGAAACGACTGTTCATAACTTTGAATCCTGCGGTGGTGCCCGCAGCGGCGGCAGCTGGCTCTGCTCTCCGCCTGAAGTTCTGGATGATCTGCGGGCGTTCGGTATGAACATCCTCAGCACTGCCAACAATCACGCGCTGGATTACTCTTATGACGGATTGGAAAAAACGCTGCAGTATATTGAAAACGCCGGATTCCCCTTTTCCGGAACCGGCAGAAATCTTACGGATGCCTCAAAGCCCGCCTATATTGATACGCTTTCAGGACGCTATGCGCTGATCGGCTGCACCACCAGTTTCAATCCTGAAAACATGGCGGGAATGCAGACGGGGAATCTCCCCGGCCGTCCCGGTGTCAACGGAATCAACGTCAATAAAAAATATCTTCTGCCCCGTGAGGATCTGGCGCAGATTAAACGCATTGCCGATGCGCTCGGAATCAACTGCAAAGACAACATCATCCGCGGAGAGGGATATCTTCCCCCGCTTAAAGAAAGCGAACAGCCTTTCGGTGCGCTGATGTTTGAAGAGGGCGAAAAAGCTGAAATCATTTCCAACATCAGTCCTGTTGATATGAAACGTGTGACTGATGCGATTGCCGAAGCCCGTTTCATGGCGGATTATGTTGTTGTCGCCATGCATACGCACGAACTTCACGGAACCGCCAAAGAGACGGTGGATCCGGCTTCGGTTGCTTTTTGCCGTGCCTGCGTGGATGCCGGAGCCGATGCCGTTATCGGAACCGGTCCGCACCTGCTGCGTCCGATGGAAATTTACAACGGCAAACCGATTTTCTACTGTCTGGGCGACTTCATTACGCAGCTTGAGACCATTCAGCGCGCACCGGACGGCATGTTTGCCAAGCAGAAACTCAACGGCAATGAAAGACTGGATGTGCTTTTCAACACCCGTTCCGACAACGGTAAAAAGGGGTTGAGTTATGATCCTGTGATGTATGAAGCGGTCATTCCCTACTGGGAAGTTGAAGACGGCAAACTGGTCAAAATGGAATTCCTGCCCATTGAAGAAAACTTTGCTCTGCCCCGTTCACGCGGCGGCTGGCCCAAAAAGGATACGCAGAGCGGTATCATGGAGCGTTTTGCCCAAATGTGCAAACCCTGGGGCGTGGAGATCGTTATTGAAAACGGTA
>JAZQYS010000516.1:0-2839 GCA_045633645.1 Victivallaceae bacterium
CTCGCGTTGTTCACGCATAAGTCCGGCATTGAGATCTCCGTATTTGTTCGGAAAATTGTTGCCTGAATCCAGCATGATGAAAAAGACTTTTCCGTGTCTGAACGCAAAATAACTTTTACCGTCGGGCGCAAAATAATTGTACCAGTCCGCCGTTTCAGTTCCCCGGTATTCGTGATTGCCGCGGATAAAAAAGAACGGCAGCGGAGAAAAAAGCTCCGTTACCCGCAGAACTTCAAGTTCAAAATTGTAAAATTCATTGCTCATATCTCCCAGGTGTCCGGTAAAGGCGACCGGCAGATCGGTTTTGAGAGCCCGAGTCAGCAGTTTCCGGATAAACATTTCTCTTCTTAAATACGGAACCTGAGTATCCGCTGTCAGGAAGAAACGGAAACGTGTTTCCGCCGGATCAAAGGTCTTGAAAGAATACTCTTTTTTGCTGTAAATTGGTTTTGCATTGGCTGAAGAAAACATCACGATACGGTACTGATAAATTGTTCCCGGTTTCAGATTTTTAAGCGTGACCATGTGGGAATCAAGAGAATCTTTGACCTGTGCGCCATAAACATCCATTTGACGGAGCCATTTTTTTGAACCTTTTTCACGGTATTCAACTCCTGCTGCCATAAGTCCGTCAAGCTGAAAAGAGACGGTTGCGCTGTTTTCAGACAGACGGGGGATGAACGGTCCTTTTGTCACTTGGCACTTCACAGGCAGAACGGCATTGAGGATGCCGCGCCGTGAAAGCTCTTCGGTCACATGTCCCTTTGCCGGAACAAAAGAATTGAATCCTGCGGCGACCTGCCAGCTTGAACTGCCGCTGCGGGTCCGCAGCGCAAGAATATTTTTTCCCTTGACCAGCGGAAAAGAAAAAACATAACTGAAACGGTTGTAATGACTGCTGAAATGTCCTTTGGGAAAGTTGCTCATCACCTCTTTGCCGTTGACGTATAACGCACACCAGTAGTCAGCTCCCGTTCCCATTGAAACGGTTTTATCTTCAAGGCTGCTGACTTCACACAGCAGCAGTGCTTCACGCATAGGCCGGGCTGAAAGAGCGAGGATTTTATTGAGATCGGGCGCATTTTCAAGTTGAACCGTCTGCGGTTTGATGACAGATTTATTACGTTTGATCACGTCGGGAACACTTTTGTATTCCCCGGCATTTTCCCAGGTGACGCCCTCTTGGTAAAATAATTTCCACTCAAGGGCAGAAACAGAAAGTATGCTTCCGAGGGCAACGAGCAGAAAGATTTTTTTCAACAGCATGATTTATTTTTCTCCATAAAGATTTTCTTTGATGAAACAGCATGATACGACTTTTTCAAGCAGATCGTTCAGTGAGTAGAAATAGTGGTTGCTTGCTTCAAAACCGATGCGGGAATCTCTGCGGCAGATTTCTGCAAGTTTTTGAGCAAGAGTAATTTCTTCATCCAGAACGGCAATCATTTTTCCGTTATCGTGATCACTGTCGCGCAGACAGATGAAACAAATCTGCAGATAAGCACTTTTCAAGTGACAATATGCCGCTTGAGAAACGGTGAGGATATCCTGATAATCAAAGAGTTCCTCTGCCGTTACCGAAGAGCGGGCTTCTTCAAGCAGTTTCAGACCGCAGGACCACTTTTCTGTCATCAGACGGAACTGTTCCTGCAATATTTCTTTTGAATAGAACCCTTTCCAGGCGTTGATTCCGTCCCAGGGGAAACCGATCATGGTCACACTTCTGCCGCTGGGCTGCGGAAACAGAAGATTTTTCGGACCGTAATTAACAGGACCGGTGTAAAGCAGAGATTGACTGAAGGGATATTCCCTGAAAGCATCGCTGAAACATTTCCACGCCCGGCAGACTTTTTCAGCCAATGCCGGATGAAATTTTCTTGCGGCACATTCTTCGGGGGAAGAATTTATCAGCTCAAGATTTCCGCCGGGATAGCCACCGAGGGTCCAGCTGAGCATAAGACCGCGGACACCCGCATTTTTCAGATTTTCCAGATGTTCCTGAATCAGATAAGGTACAGGAATATAAGGCACTGCTGCCAGTTCCCAGGAGTTGTTCGCCTGGATTTTGGCTGTTACAGGAATTCCGTACTTTGCAGCTTCACGCCAGACAGCCTTGCTTTTTTCACTGGGACCGACCAGAGAAACTGAGTAATCACTCAAACGGAATTGAGTATTGCAAATATCTATATCCAGCGCATTTTCGCTGACAGTGGCAAGATAGATGTTTTCAGGAAGAAGCGGCAGAACTTTGCTGACAAACGCAACTTCTTTTTCAACAATCAGACGGTCTTCGGGAACTTGACGCCACTCCCAGTCATAGACGATCATCCGGGCATCGGGTGCGGCGCGGTGCATACCCTTTTCCATGGCGCGGAGAATTTCAGCAATCAGTTTTTCGGGGGTGGTTTGACTGCAATAAGGACACTCCGAAGACAGAAAGCGGTAATGACAGTTGGTCGGATTTTCGGACATGGTAATACAGAATGCCCCGCCGAGTTCGGGAATATCGCTCCACAATTCATACATCGCTTTTTCAAGATACTGCAGAGGTTCCTCAGAACGGGTGGTGCAGATCATTTTTGTTTCAAGCGGCGGAACATCTTTGCCCGCCCAATGCGGTTTGAGGTCATAAAACGCAAGCGGCATGGCGCGGGGTTCGTTCAGATAAAGGTAAAGTTTCAGACCGTGTTTCAAACAGCGTTCAACCAGTGCCTTCACGGCTTTTCGGCGGAGTTCCCAATTCTCCGAAAAATGTTCAGCCCCGGGGATGGGTACAAGAAGATAAAGAACGGCATGCAGCCATATTCCTTTAACGCCCATTGCGGCATATTGCTCCAGC
>JAZQYS010000517.1:0-5568 GCA_045633645.1 Victivallaceae bacterium
GAGAAATCCGTTGACAGGTTCAATTTTAACATCAGTCACACCGGCGGCATACAGCAGTCTTGCCGCCGCCTGTGCGCCCGTCATACCTGAAAAAGCACCTGTACGGGAATATTTTTCAAAGGTCATTTTGGTCTTTGCTGAAGCCCACAGAGCCAACAGCATTCCGGGCAGAGCAAACAGAAAATATACAGGGTCAAAAAACATGGTTATATCCTCCTTGGGGTTATGAAATTACTTGCGGAATAATATAACCTGTTTTTGACATTTTAACAAGCGCAAAAATCAAATATTTCCCGCGGAGGCAATCTCTCCCGAAAATATTAAAGCACAGTCGCTTTCAATTTCAGCAGGTAAAAAAATGGCTCTGTACCCTATATGGGCAGATATTAGCGACAGGGTACTGTCCTCACTAAAAAAACACCTCGCTTTTCTTGACAAGAACCATCTGCCCTTGTCGGGAACAGCGCAAAAAAAATAAGGCGGCATTTCTGCCGCCTGTGAAGAAAAATTTTTTATTTGGAAATTTTAAACTCCAGCGACAGAGGCCAGATTCCGTAAGTACAGGCAGACATCAGAGTCAAGCGGTGTGTGCCCGGGGTAAGTTTCACACCTTTGAGCGTGGCAGTTTTGACAAACTTATCCGCTTTCAGATCACCGGCGTAAACACCGTCAATCAAGACCATCGCACGGATGGGATAGTACAGACGGTATTTGTCACGATTGAGAGAAATATCGTATTTTCCGGCTTTCTCTGCTTTGAAAGTGAAGTTTGCCCACTCACCGCTTTCACGCAGATTGAGTTTTTTGCGGGAAAAGAGTTTATCCTGTCCGATGGGGAAAGTTCCGCCGCGGCGTTTCTGCTTGTAAGAGGCATTTCCGTTGCCGCCGTCGTCAAACTTTGCGGTGTCGATCTTTCCGGGAACGACAGCAATCTTTCCCTTGTAAGGCGTACTTTTGCCCATATCCACAACGACAGGGAACAGCGGAGAACTGACCACGTTACCCTTTTCGTCCTGGGCGGCAATGACAAAGAAGTGGGGATAGGCGTCAAAAACGGACTTTCTCAAACCGCGTCCGGCACCAGCCCAAATCGTATCTTTGTAGTGCTTTTCGTCAACAGCAAATTCAAATTTTGCACTGCTGCCCTCTTTGTAATCAATGAGGTTGCCATTGTCAAAGAGATAGAGAGTTTTGATTTTGGACTTCGTTTTCTTTGACGGTTTGGCGACGGCCTTGAAGACAATCTTTTCGCCCAGTTTGAAAGAGGATTTTGCCGGTTTTTCAGTTACCTTAATTTCGGGGTCAAACTGATGGGGATACTCGTAGGCGCGGACATAGTCCACGATGTATTCCTCATTGCCTGCGGTACCGGCTCTGCCGCCGGAACTGCCGCACTGTCCGCTGATGCAAAGATAGAGGGTCGTGGTACAAAATCCGTGGTTGATTGCATCGTAAGTCACAGACTGATAGGGGCTGTGGCGTGAGCTGGAACGAACCAGTTTGCCGTTGATGTAAACGGACACTTCAAAGGGCGTCCACTTACAGCCGACGATATAGAAGTCATCCAGACTGCCGGGAACGGTGAAGTGATAACCGTAACTTCTGCTGCCGGGACCAAAGTTCACATGCAGATTGTTGGCGATAACATTTTTTCCGCCGCGGGTGGAGTAGTCTTCAAAAATATCAATTTCGTATCCGCCGCCGGATGCCATATTGCGTCCTTCATCCAGCATCCAGAACGCCGCCCACCAGCCGGGCTTTTTCGTGAAACGCACTTTGGCTTCATAGTAACCGTAACTGAAACGCTTCTGACTGTAAAGACCGACAGTGCGTCCTTTGAATTTTCCGGGATTTTTCGGATCGGGCGTAAAAACGGCTTTGATATGCAGTTTGCCGTCTTTGAGATACGCCATCTCACGGTTGCGCGGTTCGGGCGCCCAGGGGGAGTTCATCCAGTTGTTTTTCCAATCAACCTCTTTACCGTTGAACTCATCCGCCCAGGCAAGACGCCATCCGGCTTTTACGGGATCAAAAGTGGAGTCCAGTGCAACTTTGAAGGGGACGGTATTGCTCTTGACTTCGCGCTTGGCAAGTCCTGCAAAAAATTCGTCAACCGTTACGCTTGCCGCATTGACTTTGATTTCAGCGGTGAACGGTGCTTTTTCGGCAAAAACAGCCCGTCCGTTAACGGAGCGCAGTTTACTGTCCTGCAGACTCATTGCATTGACATAATATTCATTGGCATCAAAAGCAAAGATGATATCGCTCGGCAGTGCCGCCGCAGGAAGAACCGCTGATTTGAGTTTTTTGCCGTTGTAAAAAACCGTCATGGAAAAATCAGACTTGGCATTGCTTCTGCCGACGATAAGTTTCGTATTTTTGCCGATGGTATAGGTGATATTTCCGGCACCGTTGAATTTGTGCAGACGCAAACCGTAAGCGAAAAGTTTTCCGCCGAGTTTCGGAGGCATATTATAAGTGCGGTCAAATTTGATGACACTGCCTTTTGTATACACACCCTGTCCGGTCTTTTCTTCAATACCGTCGGTGAGGATACCGGTAATCAGTTTGGGATTGCCGCTGCGTTTGCCGGGCTTTTCGTAATCATCACGTGCAAACTTTTCTTCAACGGTAAGAATTGAAGAAAGATTCCGCAGTTCATTGGCTCCACCGAGAGAGATGACAGGACGCGCACTTGCACCCGCCTGAAACTTGACGGCGATGATGTTTTTACCTTTTTTCAAATCGGCAACGACTTTGTGATTGCTGAAATGCACCGGCTCCGCCTGATTGCCGGATTTGAGGGTGTCAAGAACGCATTTTCCATTAACGTAAATCGCCATGAAGTAGTCCGCTCCGGCGCCGATGGTGTATTTTCCGGCAGAGGGCGCATTAACAGTGCCGTAAAGCCAGGCGGTATTGCGGAGTTTCTGTTTCGGGAAAAACGGTGCCATTTTGAGCATACCGTTGTCAAGCGTCACATTTTTTGCCTTGACTTTGCCGATTGCACCGGGAATACTGCCAAGCGGCGCTTTGACAGAAGCATCAACGGGCGCAAATACGCTCCAGTGACGGGGAAAAACATAATCTCCGACATAATCCCCCGCTTCAATTTCCATATTGGCATTTTTAACAGCAAGTTCGCCGCCTTTGCCGACACCGATAAAGGCAACGCAGAATGCCGTCACTCTTGACTTGTCGTTTTCAACTTTGACACTTAAAGTGACCTCTTTCCAGTCAGAAGTCAAATCAACATAAGCACAGGCGGGCGCGACACGCAGCCATCTTTTTTGGGCATCATAATCCTGAAGACGGAAGAACATTTTGCCTTTGCCTTTGACCATTGCGGTAAACTTCATGGTTTCTCCGGCTTTGGCGGGCACACGGACATTTGACAAAATACCCGTTCCGTATTTTGCGGTAACGCCGGTCACACTGATGCTGCCGTCTTTGCCCTTGACCATTTTGGGAAGCGGTTTATAACCGCTCCAGGCGTTGAAAAACCATGTTCCGTCAAGTTTTGCTCCGCAGAGTGCAAATGCTGAAAAAACAACGCAAATGAACAATAAAGACTTTTTCATAAGTTATTTCCCTGCCTTTTTTGCGGGAGCAGGAATCACTTCTGCCGTCGCATTTTTGATATAAAGTTCCTGATTTTTGCCGGCGCCGGTGGTAACGACGGTGGCAGCGGTGATTTTCTTGTTGATATCAATAACCTTTTGAGTCATCGTGATTTCTTTCCAATCCGCCGGGATATCGGTCCAGATGCCACTTCCGGCGACACCGGTCCAACGGCCTTGGGCATCATAGTTCTGGAGCTGTAAGAAAATCTTGCCTTTACCTTTGATAACGGCAGTAAATTTAACAGTATCTCCGGCTTTGACGGTCAGGCGTTTGCGGTTCAATATGCCGAATCCGTACTTCCCTTTAACTTCGGTAAAAGAGAGAGTTCCATCTTTGGCTGCAGTCATTTTAGGAAGAGGCTTGTAACCGTTCCAGACATTGAGATACCAGCTGCCGTCAAGTTTTACCGGTTCAGCAAATGCGGCTCCGATGACACTCAGACAGAAAAGCGCAGTAAAGATTTTTTTCATTTTATTTTTCCTGTTTATTTTGTAAAAAAGTAAATTTATTTATCAATAACCTTCAGCCCAGAACATCTTTCCTTTGAGAGGGAAACCGCTGTTGTTGATTTCCTGACGGATACGGTTTTCATTCACTGTTTCGGCGTGTCCGTCAACAAAAACGACATTGGTTCTGGCACCGTGTCTTGCGGTGGAAACGTTACTGTAACCGGAGTTCTTATCAAGGACATAAAAAATACCCTGCTTGCTGTCACCTGCCAAATCTGCGGTGTAGGTAACAACACCCTCAGCGTTTTTTCCGCCGTTGACGGAGTCAAGGAGCAGAGCTCTGGTTGCCGCCTGTTTGATCGTACCGAATTTCGTTCCGACTTTCCGCAGATTGTTACCATTTGAGTAATAATCTTTTCCGCCGATAAATAATGCAGGCATACCATAAGAAATGTTATGAAAATAGCGGTAAGCCAAAACATCTCCGGAAGTATTGATAACCCACGGCAGCTGGGCGATGGCAGGACACTGCAGAATACCTCTCACCCACTTTTTGGGAGGTCCGCAATAACGGTAATCTCCGTTATTGGGTACAGTCAATTTATCAGAACTGATCTGCTGCCAGATATAATAAATCCATGGCGCACCGTTTACGGCTCCCTCGCTGTCAGGATTGGGATGCACCAGTCCGCGGTAATTGACATTCACCCCCGGATTCGGCTTGACGAGACAGGGGACAATGATTCCGTTATTGTCCGAACCGTAACTGAAAATTCCCATTGACAGCTGCTTGATGTTGCTCAGACAACTGCTGGTTTTGGCTGTCTGCCGCGCTTTCTGCAATGCAGGCATAAGCATCGCCGCAAGAATGGCAATAATTGCAATAACAACGAGAAGTTCAATCAATGTGAACACCCGACGACGGAGAGCACGACAAGGAACCATAACATCTTCCTGTTCTTTTAAATTGTTTTAGACCCCGGCAAAACACTTTTTTTGCATTCATGTTTGAATTATACCACAAAAAAAGTGTTTTGTCAAGAGTAAAATCCGATTACTTCAATGCAAAATCAATAGATTGAGGCCAGACACCGTAGGCACAGGCTGAAATCAAAGTCAGACGGTGATTGCCTTCAGAAAGTTTCACATTTCTGATCGTTGCCGTTTCCTGATTTCTCTCAGCTTTGAAGTCTCCGACACATTTGCCGTCAATCAGCACAAAGGCGCGCAATTCCCAGTAACGGCGGTTGACAGCACGGTTAAGCGTGATATCATAGGTTCCGGCTTTGTTTGCCTTGAAAGTGTAGTTGAGCCATTCGCCGCACTCGCGCATACCCGCATTTTTACGGCTGAAAAGTTTTTCTTTGCCGACAGGATGCGGCGCTCCTTTGCGGCGCATTTTGTAATAGGCGTTGCCGTGTCCGCCTGCGTCATACTTATTGGGATCAAGTTTGCCGGGAACGGTCTGGATTTTACCGTAAGGCTTACTGTCGCC
>JAZQYS010000518.1:0-1826 GCA_045633645.1 Victivallaceae bacterium
GGATTCATTACTTTGCTGATGATGTTTTCCGCACAGGGAACGCCGGTATTGGAGTTTCTCAATTCTTCGCTGGTTGCCTCAGAACTGGTCAAAACTCTGATCGGCAGTTTTTCTCTTGTTTTGGTCGCACCGTTTACGGCAGTCATTTCAGGATGGATTTTTGCCGGAAAAAAGAATCCTGACAAGGGGAACGTATGAAAAAATTTCTTTTTCCGTTATTGTTTTTTCTTGAACTTTACGCATTGGTTATCGGAGTTTTGAATTTTTATTTCAGAATAAAAAAACATGCGCCGCTTCACTGGGGGGTGGCATTTGTGCCTTTCCCAGCAGACGGTAAAGTGTTGGGGCTGACCGCCATTGTGTTGCTGCTGATAACCATTCCGGTTATCCGGCGGATAAAAAAAGAACTTTTCCCGTTGATTTGCCGCCGCGGAATGTTGCTGCTGTTTTTATTTCTGCTGCCCTTTATTCCGGTCAACTTTTTGACGATAATTGCTTGTATCTATCTGCTTGTTTGGACTGTTTACAGGATTTTTTCTCTTTTTGACATCAATTTTCTTTCCGGCGAAAAAGGGGGGAAGTATGCTTCCTGTCTTGCTGTTTGCGGTGGTGTTGCCGGAGCTGTATACGGCGTGTGGCTTCAACAGACGGCCTATAATCATCTTGTGTTGCCGTTTTCGGACTGGACTGTGTACACGCTTGCCTACCGGGAACTCGGGGAGGTACTTTTCTCTGCACCTTTGCGTTTATTCACCGTCGGCGGACACTTTAATCTTCTGCCCAACTTTATCGGAGCAATCGTATTCCGCGCAAGACCTGATATTGATACGATCTTCTATCTTAATTCCATAATCATCTATTCAACGATACCCTGCGCTTATTTTGCCGGTCGCTCCTGCGGTGTACCGCCGTGGCGGGCATTGCTGTTTTCTTTGGGACTTCTGCTGCATTTTTCTCTTGTAAACTTGAATACATGCGTGTTTTACGGTTATCATCCCAATATTTATCTTTTGCCGCTGTTTCTGCTTTTTTACAGTTTTTATGTGCAGAAAAAATACATTCCGGCGGTTGTGTTTCTGATTTTGTCCCTGCTGGTACAGGAGACATTCACCGTGTTCTGGTTCGGATTCGGATTTATGCTTCTTGTCTTTGAAGAGCGCAAAATGAAAATCTCCGGCGCCGTTCTCATGCTGTTGATGATTGGCTGTTTTCTGCTTGAGACCCGGTTGTGTATGCTGCTTGAAACCGGAGAAAAAGTTTCTCAATATCAGCAGATGTTCCATTATTCCAATTTGGGCGGATCTGTTCCTGAAATATTGCTTTCGCCCATTGTTAAACCTGCGGTTTTCTTCGGTGAACTTTTTGCTGTTGAAAATTTTTATTTTGCGGGAATGTTGTTCGCCGGTTTTTTTGCCGCCGGCTTTTCGCTAAAACTTCTTGTGATGCTTCTGCCTTCACTTGCGGGTGTTTTTCTGCTTAACGGAACGGATTTGGCTAATGTCTGCATGCAGTATCAGGTGGAGTTTTTTGTAGTGTTGATTGCTGCCGGAATGACAGGTCTTGCCGCTTGCGGAAAAATCTCAACTATCCGGGGCACGGCTGCGTTGGCAGCTTCTCTTGCCGGAATGTTTCTGTGCGGATTTTTTGCAGGTCAACTGCCCTGGGGATTTTACAACTGCAGAGTTACAACCGGAAAATTCGTTGACCGTAAAATGCAGATAACGGAACTTAAAAAACTTATTCCTCCCGGAAAAATAATTCAGACAAATCTCGGTTATCAGGCGCATTTTGCAGGACGAAATCCGTTGGAAAGTTTTTCCGGAACT
>JAZQYS010000519.1:0-3908 GCA_045633645.1 Victivallaceae bacterium
CTTGATATGCGTATGGATCAAACTTCTCCGCTGACGGCGGCGCGATTGCTCAACCGGACTCCGGAAGAAGAACTCGGAAAAATTTTCCGCAATTACGGAGAATTAAAATTCTGGCGCAAACTTGCAGCGGCAGTTGTTGCCCGCAGAGAGGAAGCACCCTTTGCAGAAACTTCTGACCTGGTAAAACTCTGCGATGACGTACTGGGAAAAGCACGCAAAGGTGAACTGCCCCGTCCGACACTGGTTTTTCAGGCACTGCGGATTGCCGTCAATGATGAACTGGGAGAACTTGAACGGGGATTGAATGCCGCACACGACATTCTGAAAACCGGCGGCAGACTCGCCGTGATAAGTTTTCATTCTCTTGAAGACAGAATCGTCAAAAACTTCATGCGCGATGCAGCCAAAGATTGCGTTTGTCCTCCGGGGCTGCCGGTCTGCTGCTGCAATCACCGGGCAACCTTGAAACTTGTCACCAGACATGCGTTAACTGCTGACAAATCTGAACTGGAACAAAACCGCCGCTCCGCTCCGGCAAAACTGCGCGTTGCAGAAAAATGTTAAAACAAATAAAATTATATATATAGATAAGGGAAAATTAAAATGAACGTACGGTCCGGACGCATATACACACGCTCGAAAGCAAGTTCTGCGGCACGCAAAGACCCCAAATTCACCACTCAGCTCTGCAGACTGATGCTGGTGCTCTTTCTGTTGGGAACAATTGCCTCTGCACTTTGTCTTCACATTTACATGAATCAGCGGATTACTGAGACCGGCAGAAAAATCAAAGAAATAAAGCAGGAAATTACTGTCGTCAATATCGAACTGAGCAATCTTAAAGTTCAGTATGAACAAAGCTGCAGCCCTGAATACATCCGCAGACAGATGGCGCGCTTCAACCTGAAACTGGAAGATCCCGAACCCGGTCAGGTTTATCGGATGGCAGTGTTCCATCCCGCACAGGCGCGCAAACAGGCACTCCTGCTTGAAAGACGGCAGAAGTACGCGTCTTCAAGATCACAACGATAATTCTCTTTCCGACAGGTGACGTATGTTGACCAGCCTGGACGGCATCCGGTTAAGGATTAAAATACTGATTTTTCCAGTCTTACTGCTTGCAATCTGTGTTGCAGGACGTTTCGCCTGGATTCAAGTCATCAAACACAAGTATTATTCACAAAAATCAACAGACCATTTCAATAAAGACGAAGAGGTTTCCGGTATCAGAGGACGTATCTTTGACAGAAACGGTTTTCTCCTTGCAGGCAACAATCAGTGTTATACAATCGTATGCGATCCGTTCAATCTCGGTTTTCCGCCGACAGAACGGCTGCATGTTGCGCGGATTTTTGCAAAATATTTCGGAAAACCCCTTAAATATTATACAAAAAGGCTCTTTCCGACACGTAAACTCAACAAAAAAACCGGACAATATGAAGACTCTTATCGCCGTTATATTCTGCTTGATCGCTGGGCTTCTCCTGAGTTGAAGGACCGTTTCCACAAAGAAATTTCTCAATATTTTGATTCCGTCGTCCAAAAAAACCGGGAAGCCCGCAAACTGGCGAAAAAACAAAAAGACAAAAAAGTCATAAAAAAAATCAAATATCCCGGAGGTTTTCTTAATTATAAGGAGACAAGTTACCGTGTTTACCCCAAACACCGCCTTGCGGCAAACATCCTCGGATTTATCAACGTAAACGATGATAAACACATTCCGCAGTCGGGATTGGAACAATCCCTCAACAAGCAGATGGCACCGCAGAAAAACTCCTATTCTTACGATCTCAGAGACGGCAGCAAGAGCCGGTATGATTTGCAAAAGAACATCATCAAAAACGGCAACGACGTCTATCTGACCATCAGCGAGCCGATTCAAGCGATTCTTGAAGAAGAGCTTGATTATGCCTACAAACAATCCCGTCCGGACGTGATTTATGCTGCAATCGCCGATCCGGCAACAGGAGAAATCCTTGCAATGGCACAACGTCCGACCTTTGACCCCAACGACCGCTCAACCTTCAGTGCAGGTTCTTTCCGCAACCGTTTGATTGAGGACACTTACGAACCGGGTTCTCTCATGAAACCCATCTCAGTCGGCAAAGCTCTTGATTGGAATGTAATCAACCCCGGAGATGAAATTGACTGCGAAAACGGCAGATGGATATACCTTGGGAAAGAAATCAGAGATTCTCACAACTACGGTAATCTGAGCGTGGGCGGTGTCATTCAGAAATCAAGTAACATCGGAACTGCCAAAATCGCCTTGAAAATGGGTATTGACAAACTGATGACAACGTTCAAAATATTCCGTTTCGGGGAAACCTCAGGTCTGGGATTCCCGGGCGAACAAAAAGGAAAAGTAACTTATCCCCGCAAGGGAGACGGTCTTTCAATCACCCGTTACTCTTACGGTTACGGCGTACGGATTTCAGCACTTCAAATGCTCCGTGCATATATCGGACTGGCTTCGCCTGACGGCATGCCGGAATTGCAGCTGATCAAACGGATATCCAATCCGGTAGAAGGCAGAAATGATGACAAAAAGAAATCTCCGGTCAAGCGCAAAATTTTTGAAAACGAAAGTATCCGCAAGCAACTGGTAGATATGATGATTTCTGTCACTCAGCCCGGAGGGACCTCTACGCACGCCGCAGTTCCCGGGTACTACGTCGCAGGAAAAACCGGAACAAGCCGCAAATACAAAGCTGCCGTCAAAGGACAGCGTGGTCCGGTGGGATACAGCACAAAAGAATATTTTGCAAGTTTCGCAGGATTCGTGCCGGCGCACAAGCCGCGCCTGGTCATGGTTCTTACTTTTGACAACCCCAAAACCTCCATCTACGGCGGAACGATTGCCGGACCGGTATTCAGACGGACCGCAGAAAGGATTCTGCACTACTGGAACGTTCCTTATGACTATACGCCGGAAGTTCCGAAAGGAAAAAAGAAGAGGTAATTTTAAAAATCATACAATAAAATCTCCGGCAGCAACGTTAAACACAATAACATGTTGTAAAAAAATATAAACTGTCATTAACAGGAGATTGAAAAATGATTAAAAAAATGTCTGCCGGAATTCCGGTTCTGCTTGCCTCAGTTTGTCTTTTTGCGAACGAATATTCAAATGCTCAGGCAAAAGAAAAAGCAAACTCCCCAAAAGAATTTGCAGAAATCCAACAACGTGCTGCCGGCACGGCTGCTTTCGAACGCGGCGTTTTCCCCGGAGGCCCCGGTCAATTCAACAGAAGAGGTCAATTCGGCAGAGGCGGCATGAATGGCCGATTCGGCAGAGGCGGCATGGGCGGCAGAGGTATGCAGTTTAATATGCTTCAACGTTATCTTGCAGAAAAACAAATCGCCGGCAAGTTTCCTGCGGAATATGCAGCAGCAAACAAAGAATTCCTGGCGGCAGTTGCAAAGCTTGAGGCACTTGCGGCAAAAGCAAAGGTCACTCTGCCGCTTTCCACAGAAATCCAGCTCCGCAAACTCCGTGCAAAGGCTCCGGAAGAATTCACTAAACTTGAAGAACTTTCCAAGAGCAACCCCCGCGCCGTATTCGGCCAACTCCGTGAACTGTCAGAGAAACATAAGATTCCCCTCTGGGAATCCCGTGAAAGAAGACAGAATAACGGTCACCGTCCCCCTGCTCCCGCGCCGACATCCCGCAAAAGTCCTCAGCAGATTATGCGTGATCTCCGCAAAGCTTATCCTGAAGAAATGAAAGAAATCATGGCTCTCCGTGAAGAAAATCCCCGTCTGTTCAGACAGAAATTTCAGGAACTGAACAACCGTTACAACAAAGAAAAAGCCGCCGAAAAAAAATAACTTCAGAAAAACAGCAGAAAAATGACTTTTATTCTTTTGTTTTCATTGTAAAAAAGAGATATCAGTTGTACAGTATG
>JAZQYS010000520.1:0-2776 GCA_045633645.1 Victivallaceae bacterium
CCTCAACAAATACGCCGCCCCCAACAGTCCAAAATCTCCCTCAACAAATACGCCGCTTTTCTCGAAAAGGGGTGGGGTGTGGGGAGGGGAAAAACTTCTTTTCTCGTGAAAAGAGGTTTTTCCCCTCCCCGCAAAGCCTCCCTTGTCAGAAAAAGATGGAGCGGGTGACCGGAGTCGAACCGGCGTCGCCAGCTTGGGAAGCTGGAGCATGACCGTTTTGCTACACCCGCTTGAACAGCATATCCTTCCTTTAATATATACGGGGTAAAAAATTTTGTCAAGTTTATTTATTTTCTCCGGCTTTAAAAAAGCAGATTTTATCAAAAGCCTGCTTCTTTTGCCGTCCAGAACGCGGTTTCTTCGATTGCTTCTTCGGGGGTATACCGGGGGTTGTAACCCAAATCGCGTTTGGCCTTTTCGATGGTGAAAGACATGTGGCAAACGAGGAAACGCAAACCTGTTTCGTCAATATTTCCGGCATATTTAGCGAGCATCTGATCAACAGTCATATAGTTGATATGCGGTTTCTTGCCGAATACGCCGGCATTGATTTCAAGATACTTATTGAGAGTAACGGCGTGACTCAAACAGATATTGTAAATCTGACCGATGGCAATATGCGGATTATTGAGAGCAAGGAAAAAGGATTGCGCCAAATCCTTGACATGAATAGGCTGAAGCAGAGCCTGACCGTATTCGGGAAGATCAAGCGTTTTTTCAGCGATGATATCGGGGATGAAATCGCTCCGTCTGCCGCCGAGGTTGTCAAGGGGGAGCATACCGATACCGGTGATGTAACAGGGACGGATGACGGTTGCGGGGAAACCTTTGTGCAGAAAGAGATCAATCGCCTGCGTATCCACAATACGTTTAAAATCCCATCCGGAACCGGAATTAAATCCGCCGTAAGGGGCAGTTTCATCGCAGGGGATAAAGGGCAGCGGCGTATATCCGCCGGTGGAACTGCAGTGAATATAGTGCCTGACAGCGGTTCCGTATTTGTGAATAAGTTCCAGGGATTTGACAGAGGGAACTGTATCAATAACATGCGTGTAACGGGTTTCAAAAATCTCTTTCATTGCCGCTTCATCGCTTTTATCGGCAACGATGGATTTGATACCGGCGATTTCTCCGGCAAAGGTCTGTTTTCTGCCGCGGGTAACGATGGTGATATCCATACCTGCCGCAGCAAGAATTTTAGAAATATTGTGTCCGAGCCAGCCGGAACCGCCGAAAATAATAACTTTCATAAATTAAACTCCTTTTCAAGTAAAATCAAGTTCTGCAACTAACATAACAGCAAATCGGCAGTAATTCAAGCGGAAATCAACGATAAAAGCATTTTTACGGTTGAAAAAACACTCAACTTGCATTAAAGTATCTCTTGAACTGTTTACAATCAAAAAAAGAGTATTGTGTTATGAAAAAAATATTGACTATACTTGCCGACGGCTTTGAAGAAATCGAAGCCATTGCCGTTGCCGACGTCTTGAAACGCGCCGGATTTTCTGTCTGTCTTGCCGGACTTGATTCCCTCTGTGTCAGAGGCGCACACGATATGAAAATCACCGCAGACGTCCTGCTTTCAGAGGTAAAAAACGATAGTTTTGACGCGGTCTATCTCCCCGGCGGACTGCCCGGAGCGACCAATTTGCTAGAATCTGAAACCGTCGGAGAGATCCTGAAGAAAACCGCAAAAAACGGCGGTATCGTTTCCGCCATCTGCGCCGCGCCTATCGTACTGGCAAAACACGGATTGCTTGAGGGAAAAACCTTCACCATGTATCCCGGCTTTGACGATTATCTCAACGGACTGCGACCGACCGGAAATCCGGCGGAGTCCTGTGACCGTGTCGTCACCGGAAAAGGTCCGGGTGCCGTCTTTGCCTTTGCGAAAAAGCTTTCTTCCGCACTGGGAACAGATTTGAAAAACCTTTACAACGGCATGTTCGTTGAACTTTAAGAACGGAGTTTTTTCTGATGGCTGTATTTGAACTCTTGAAACGTGATCCCTCGTGCCGCGCCCGCCGGGGTGTTCTCCACACCCGCAGGGGAGACATTCAGACACCGATTTTCATGCCCGTCGGCACAAGAGGAAGTGTAAAAGCCGTTGCACCAAAAGAGCTGGACGAAATGGGTGCACAGATTATTCTGGGCAATACCTATCACCTCTTTCTGCGTCCCGGACTGGATATCATCCGCGCTGCAGGCGGACTGCATAAATTCATAAGTTACGACAAACCCATTCTGACCGACTCCGGCGGTTTTCAGGTTTTCAGTCTGGCAACTTTGCGCAAAATCACCCCCGACGGTGTAAAATTCGCCTCTCACATTGACGGCAGCCGTTTCTTTCTCGGTCCGATGGAATCCATGATGATCCAGAGAACTCTGGATTCGGATATCGTCATGGCGTTTGATGAGTGTACCCCCTACCCCGCCACGCCGGAACAGGCTTTAAAAAGTCTTGAAATCACCACCCGCTGGGAAACCATGTCAAGAGAACAGCCCTTGAATGACGGACAGCTGCGTTTCGGTATCGTTCAAGGCTCAGTCTATCCCGAACTGCGCGAAAAGTCTGCAAAGGCAATCACCGCGCTGGACTTTGACGGTTACGCCATCGGCGGCGTTTCCGTCGGCGAAACTGAGGAAGAGATGTTCCGCGCCGTTGATGCGGCAGAGCCATTCCTGCCCGAAGACAAAGCCCGTTATCTGATGGGTGTCGGTACTCCCCGACAGATCGTTGAAGATGTTGCCCGCGGTATTGATATGTTTGACT
>JAZQYS010000521.1:0-3482 GCA_045633645.1 Victivallaceae bacterium
CTGACACTTAGCGAGAGCTGATGATGGTTGTCAAAGATGAAACGCTGCAACAATATTACGGGGAAATTTAAAATGAACTTACCGGAACGACTCTTTAAATTGCGGGAAAACAACACATCTGTCCGCAAAGAAATTTATGCCGGAATTATAACATTTCTGGCGGTGGCATACATAT
Organism: Victivallaceae bacterium; assembly: GCA_045633645.1. GTDB lineage: Bacteria > Verrucomicrobiota > Lentisphaeria > Victivallales > Victivallaceae > UBA1784. Next base: position 176 of record JAZQYS010000521.1, read on the forward strand.
TGGCAGTCAACCCCGATATTCTCAGCAGTACCGGAATGCCGCGCGGCGGACTTTTTTATGTGACCGCTATCGCTGCTTTCATCGGAACTCTGGCAATGGCGTTTGTTGCCAACGCGCCTCTGGCTTTGGCTCCGGCGATGGGATTAAATGCCTTTTTTGCTTATTCGGTTGTGCAGACATTGGGCTTTTCATGGCAGTTTGCCCTTTTTGCAATCGTTGTTGAGGGCGTCATATTTTTCTTCCTGTCACTGAGTTCGATTCGTGAAAAAATCATCAATGCGATTCCGCTTTCGCTCAAATACGCAATGGGAGCCGGTGTTGGAATTTATATAACGCTTATAGCTTTCAAAAATGCTCACATTGTAAAAGCTCATCCCGTAACGCTGGTGACAATACAGAATTTCTTCGGTCCCGATTTTCACACGGCCGGAATTTCTGCAATTCTCGCTCTGGCGGGAATCTTGTTCTCGGCATTTCTCATGCACCGGAAAACTCCGGGAGATTTGCTCTGGGGTATTCTCGGGACATGGGTACTTGGTATTATATGCCAATTGACAGGTATTTATCATGTCGATCCGGCCAATGGATTTTATTCACTGCTTCCGAATTTCTCTTCAACAGCGTTGACCGAACCGTTTTATGAATTTTGCCGTATGTTCGGTTCTGCGTTTAAGATCGACCAGTGGTCGTGTCCAAGATCAGAGGTATCCGGTTTGAAGCTTTTGCTGTCAGCCGATTTTGCAGTGATATGTTTTGCCTTTCTCTTTACCGACTTTTTTGATACCGTCGGCACGGTAAACGGGGCGGTGGCCGGCACTCCTTTGATGAATAAAGATGGTTCCATCCCCCGATTGAAAAAAATTCTGCTTGCAGACTCAATCGCCACTTTTGCCGGCGGTGTCCTGGGAACAAGTACGACTACGACATTTGCAGAATCTGCAGTCGGAATAAGAGCCGGAGCAAGAACTGGTTTGTCGACAATGTTTTGTGCATTTTGCTTTTTAGTGTCATTGCTGGCAGCTCCGATTTTTCTGGCGATTCCAGGCTTTGCGACAGCTCCTGCGCTCGTAGTAGTCGGTTTTCTGATGATAAAATCGATCACTTATATAGATTTGAATGACATTGCCAGTGCCATTCCGGCATATATTCTTATGGTCAGTATTGTATTCACATACAGTATCAGTGATGGACTCGGCTTGGGAGTTATTTCTTATACGGTTCTCAATTGCCGCAGCAAAGGAAAAATAAACTGGATACTCGGGGTTATTTCACTGTTATTTGTGGTAAAATATCTATGCTTTTAATACCCGTATAAATTATAAATTTTGGTGGATGGTGGATTACAATGGAACACATTGAAATTATCAAGACTCCTGATGAAGTAAACGCAAGAATTCAAGAGTTGGGTGCTGAAATTGCACAGCGTTGCGGTTCGACCCCATTGACGATGATCGTCGTTATGAATGGCGGTTTATTTTTCGGGGCAAAATTGGCAGAATCAATAAAATTGGAAGACTTTTATATTGATTCCATTGCTGCCGGAAGTTACAAACGCAATGTCAGCACGGGAGTTGTTCAGTTGCGTTCCGCTTTGAAACTCGATCCCAAGGGGCGAAACATTTTGATTGTGGATGAAGTCCTTGATACTGGAAGAACCCTCAAAGCCATTCAGGAAACCCTTTTGGAAATGGGGGCATTGAATGTAAAAACAGCGGTGCTTGTCGAAAAGAAGCTCGAGCGTCCGGATGGTATTGAACATGCGGATTGGGCCGGATTCTTTATGGACGACCGCTATCTTATCGGCTGTGGGATGGATGCTGAGGAAAAATACCGTCACTACCCCGGCATTGCAGTCTTAGGCTGAGAGAATTTTAATATCTCTCAAATATCAAAAACCGTATTTTTCAGAACAGTATTTTCCTCAGCTTAAGTGAGCTTTCATCTTCTGATGACAGCTCACTTAAGCAGCACAGCTGCGGCTTTGATCGCCAGCTTTGCCACTGCTTTTTGAATTGCCTTTTTTCCGGAAATAACTTCCGCCGTATCAGCTGTCCCGGCATAAGTGCTGTCGGCCCAGATCACATCTCCGATGGAAGTGGAGATAATTTTGATTTCAACTCTTGCCCGGGATGTACGGTAATTACCGAAACTATCGGAAGCTGATAAATAACTGTCTGCGGTGCGACTGTTTTTCGGGGCGGTTTTTATTCCATCGGAATTTACAGACATTTGCTTTGAGGTGAAAGCCGGTCGAGGATAAACTGTACTGGGAAGAGGTCAAAATAGATATGCGCAAGCACAAGTAAACCTTTTCACTCCCGGCAGATGGCGGATCGGGATCAGATATCAAGGATTGCGGCATCCAATGGCGGCACATCCACGGGATTGCCGGATACCATAATCTGCTGTTTCTGCGGCAAATAATTGGCACAGAAAAGTTTTTTATGGCCTTTGCAGTCATCCCATAATGTGCAGAGGACGGTCGGTACTTCGATGCTTCCTCCCTTGCTCAAATGCAATGTGCGATGCGGTGTTTCCAGATCCGGCAGCGGCAGCATCCGTCCGTCAAGCAAAAATTCCGGATAACGGCGACGCAGCTCATTCAGATTTCTGACCAGGGTCAGCATTTCCTGCTGCGGCGGCGCCGGAAGTGTCCATGGTGCCCCCGCGCCCCAATCAACTTCGCCGTTTTTGCGGATCGGAATGGTGAGCAAGGCCCCTGATGCAAATCCCAAAGCGGTACGGTAAAGCAGGTTTTCCGGACTTTTTTCCGCATCAAAAACGGCATAATTACACTGGTTCCCGGAATAATTTGCCGTGATCTCATGAAAGAGGTAACTGTAAAACGGCACTCCGCAGACGGCATCGGTACGCAGATCGTTGACCGGAAGTGTGGCGATAAATGGTTCAGCAGCGCCGTGTTCAGTGCCGATCACTGCCGCAGAACCGCTCCGCCGCATCCCAGCAATGACTTCCTGCTGCAGAAGTTTGCCTGCTTGGGTTTCATGGGGGCCAGGGGCATCCGGGTGGCCGTGATTCGCACTGAAACAGGGGGCGACTTCACCGCCGAGGTCCTGATCAAAAAGCTGGTAAAAGTCGATCCCGGAGGCGGCAATTTTACAGCACTCCTCCACAATATAATCCCGCACAGCTTTCTGCATCAGGCACAGCGGGGTCGAGTGGCGGAAAGGCTTGAAGTCTCTCGTATGGATCGTGCCGTCCGGATCAGTGCATCCCCAATTCGTCGGGGCTGCCGGATAATCTTTACCGGTCGGATAAACATAGGTAGTCCACGATGTCCCGGAGC
>JAZQYS010000522.1:0-5922 GCA_045633645.1 Victivallaceae bacterium
GAATCCATGATCACCACCGTTGCAATGAATACGGTCGGAACGCTCAAAATTGATCACGGCAACGGCAAAATCATTGACCTGACTCCGCCGTGGAGACGCGTGACCTATCACGATCTCATTAAAGAAAAGGGCGGCGACGACTGGTTTGATATCACCCATGAAGAACGCGTTGCCCGCGGACAATCCATGAAACTGGATGTCAACGACAAGATGTCCGATCTGGAAATCACCAACGAACTGTATGAAAAACTCATCGAACCCAACAACATTCAGCCGACTTTCGTCATGCGTCTGCCGGTTGAACTGCTGCCGCTTGCCAAAGGCTGCCCCGATGATCCCTCTCTGGTTGATGTCTTTGAACTGGGTATCAACGGTGTTGAAGTGGCTCCTGCCTACTCCGAACTCAACGATCCTCTGATTCAGCGCAAACGCCTGATGGATCAGTTCGAGCAGAACAAAGAAGAGGGCGATGAACTTGCCAATAAGGTGGATGAAGACTTCCTTACCGCTCTGGAATACGGTATGCCTCCCGCCGGCGGTATGGGCGTCGGTATCGACCGTCTGATTATGATTCTGACCGGAGCTGAAGCCATCCGCGACGTTATTCTCTTCCCGCAGATGCGTTTGCAGAAGTAAGTCATCATGAAGACGATTCTTGAACTTATCGGCGGACTTGCCGGAATTGCTCTGCTTTACTACGGTGCCGACTACCTGATCAAAGGGTGTGTCGGCGTCGCCCGTAAACTGCATATTCCCGAACTTGTCATCGGACTGACTCTGGTTGCTTTCGGAACCAGCGCGCCGGAATTTGTTGTAAGTCTCAATGCCGTTTTTGTCGGCAAGGGTGATATCGCAGTCGGCAACATTGTCGGCTCCAATATCTGCAATATTGCGCTGATTTTGGGACTCTGTGCTTTGATCAAACCGTTGGCGGTCAATAAGAAACTTTTTAAGATGGACCTGCCGATCATGTTTGTTTCAACGGTTCTGCTGGCAGGGGTTCTGTATATCTCTCATGGGGTGAACCGTTGGCAGGCGGGACTTTTTCTTCTGCTGATGGCGGCCTTTATCGGTTGGCAGTGCCGTTCAGCTCTGAAAAACCGTGAAGAGGCAGAGGCTCTGACTGCGGAATTGAACGAAAGTGCCGGAGATAAGGCATATAAGATGCCGGTTCTTCTGCTGTTCGTTGCAGGAGGATTGGTCGGATTGGTGTTGGGCGCCCAGTTGTTTGTCGGTGGTGCAGTCTGCGCCGCCCGTTTGATGAAAGTGCCTGAGGCTGTAATTGCTCTGAGCATTGTTGCATTCGGAACCAGTCTGCCGGAACTTGCAACCAGTTTAGTTGCCTCTCTCAAGGGCGAGGGAGATATTGCCATCGGCAACGTTGTCGGCTCCAATATCTTCAATATCCTGTTCATTCTGGGTATTGCCCCCTTGCTCCATCCCTTTGCCGCTCCCGGAATCAAAGTCCTTGACTTGGGCATGATGCTGCTTGTGACGATTCTGCTTGTTCCGTTTATGCGGACAAAATATCAGATCAGCCGTGTTGAGGGCGGAATCCTTCTGGCTCTTTACATCGCCTATATCGGATATCTGGCAGCAGCGTAAAAAAATTGCAAAAAAATTAAACCATGCAGAAAAGAAAAATCTGCATGTTTTTTTTGCTTTTATTCAGCCGTCAGCACCGGCATTTCTCAAGGACAGGTGCTTATTTTGAGGGCTTTGCTTTACCGGAACGGCGTTTTTTGAGGACGTTGATCTGAGGACGGCGTTCTGCCAGTCCGCGGTTGACGGGAATGGGATTACCGTCGGAATCCTTGCCGCAGTAATACATCGCGCCGCCCATGGTCATGGGGAGAGGAATATAATCCTGCACCTGCTGAAGACTCCAGCGGCGTTTGTTCAAGTAATCGTCAACCGTTTTCATCTCTTTGCCGGTACAGCCGGGGAAGTTTGAAATAAAGAGGGGGACAAGATACTGCTCCAAGCCGTACTCTTTGCTTTTTCTTTCAAAGATTTCTACAAACTTGTAGAATTCTTCGGCGGAACTTTTCCGCATTAACTTCAAAACTTTGGGGTTGAGATGTTCCGGTGCAACTTTCAGATGTCCTGAAACATGATAGCGGATCAATTCCTCAAGCAGTTCCGGCTGACGCAGAGCCAGATCCAGACGGATTCCGGAATTGATGAAAACGTGTTTGATTTTGGGATGCTGCCGCAGTTTTCTCAAGAGATCGCGCACTGCCAGTCCGTCACAGTGATAGTTGGGGCAGGGCTTGGGGAAAAGACAGCTGGAGCGTGTGCATTTGGCGCAAATGCTTCTATCCGTATGGCTGCCGAAAAGGTTTCCGGCGGCACCGCCGACATCGCTGATTGTGCCTCTGAAACGGGGACTTTTGGTAATAGCGTCAACTTCTCTTTCAATGGATTCCGCACTGCGGCTCATCACACATCTGCCCTGATGGGTCACCAGTCCGCAGAAAGCACAGCCGCCGGGACAGCCGCGTACTGCCTGAACAGAGGTGATAATCGTTTCGTAAGCGGGAATTTTGCCTTTGTAGGAGGGGTGCGGCTTACGGGCATAGGGCAACTCATGAACTCTGTCCAATTCCTCCGGCTCAAGGGGCAGGGGAGGCGGTTCAATAACAAGCAGTCTGTCGCCGTAACGCTGAATCAAACCTTTGCCGCCGAAGGGATTCATTTCAGCTTCAACCATCTTGGTTGAAGTCATGATGGCATCTTTGTTTTTAAGCGTTTCTTCGTAACTGGGAAGTTCCAGATATTGATCTTTGGGATCAAAGACCTCTGCGGCTTTTTTGCCCAGCAGACGGGCGGTTCCGCGGATACCTTCAAGAGATTCTCCCGCAGCAAAACGGCGGAATACCTCTGGCGTGGGACGTTCACCCATACCGTAAACCATGATATCCGCTTTGGTATCAAGCAGCATGGAGGGGCGGATTTTGTCCTGCCAGTAATCGTAATGCGCCACACGGCGGAGACTTGCCTCCAGTCCGCCGATCATAACGGGAACTCCGGGGAATGCCTGTTTTGCCAGCTGAGAGTAAACCACAAGCGCGTGCGGCGGGCGTTTCCCGGGAATACCGTTTTCGCTGAACATATCCTCTCTGCGTTTGCGTCTGCCGACGGTGTAGAGGTTGACCATGGAATCCATGTTTCCGCTGGTGACACCGATACCGATACGGGGACGCCCCATAACTTTCAGAGATTCCGGATTGCTCCAGTCCGGCTGGGCGATGATACCCACTTTATAACCGCAGTCTGTGAGCAGCCGTCCGATGATTGCTGCACCGAAAGAGGGGTGATCCACGTAGCAGTCGCCGGTGATGATAAGAATATCAAGTTCGTCATACCCGCAGGCAGTCATTTCCTGCCGGGTCATTGGTAAAAATTCAGGATGTTTCATTTTTTAATCGTCAGAATGCCGGATTCGGGAATCTTGGATGCCGGTGTGAAGTTGGCTGTTTTGCGGTTGTTGAAAATAATTTCAGTTTCTGCGCTTTTTTCAGGCGGATAATTGCATTTCAAACTGAGTTTTTCCTGATCGTTGAGTCCGACAACCCGGCTGTCAAGGATAAAAAGCATGGCATATTTCCGCCGTCCTTCAGGAAATTGGATGTCTCCTGAAACAGAAACCCAGGATCCGTTATCCACTTTGATCGCGGCGCATTTGAAATCGCTGCCGAAAACCCGCAGGCTGTAGTCGTGACGCGACAACTGTCTGCCCGGAAAGAGTTTTAAAGTAACTGCCGCATAAATTCTGTTCTGCTGCGGCAGACCCGGATAATCTTCTGCGTCAAAATCTTTGATCTGCTGATTGGCGGAACTTAATTCCGCCGCCAGCAGAATTCCGCTGCGGAAAGGCTGTTTATCCGCAAGAAGAACAGCTGAACACAGCAGCAGTGCGATGGACAATATTTTTTTCATTTTCAAATCCTGATGTTTTTAATGTTTTCCCAAAGAATATAAAACCTTTTTTCCCGGTTGTCAAGTCAATTTTATTCAGAGAGCAGTTTTTCCTGTTCCGGGAGCCGGTTCCGCCAATGAGCCAGACGGATGATTTTGTGATGCACACACTCTTTTTCTGTGAGCGGACAACTGCCGTCTGCATTGACACTTCCGCAGATACCGTTGACCAATCCCATCGGGCAGGTTTGACAGCAGACAAAATTTTTCTGCGGCAGACGGCAGGCGTTGCAGCCTGCACAGTTTGCCGCCAGTTTTTTGAGCAGTCTGCCGTTGCCGGCCCTCTGACGGTCTGCCCGTGAAAAGAAAAACGATTTGAAATAAAATCCGATTTTTTCAGCTGAAGAAACTGCCGGAGGAGGCAATTCTTTGGTTTCCGGCGGATTGTCATATGGATAATTCCGGTAAAGTATCCGGTCAAACATCCGGTAATCGTTTGAAAAAGGAGCCATTTCAGTCGTCGCCATAAAAGAATTGTATTCGCTGAGCCAATGGTCAAACGTGGCGTACTCTTTCAATGCCGCATTGATCCGTTTGAGAATAAATTCCGCTTTAGACGGAGTTTCAATGCCTGAAATCTGAATACCGCTGAAGCCCATCAACCGGCATCCGGCAGCCTGAAGTTCCAGGCGGCGGTACTGGACGGATTCAAAGAGCGATTTGGAATAGGTCAATTCCTCTGTCAGCAGCTTATTCATATCCCGTGAGATTTTGATGCCCGGACAATTGCCTGCTTTGATGTTTTCAACCTTTTCAGGAGAGAGCAAAGTTAATCTGGCAATTTTGGGGAAATGCACGTCACGCCGGGTAAGATACCAGGAGAGTGCCTGCAGTTTGAGCATATCCCATCCCGTCTGGGTAACCATGAATCCGGCACCACAGTTGAATTTTTTGATCAACTTGTAATAACTGCCCAACAGGGTATAGGGCGTGTACTGAAAGGGATTGACGGTCGCTCCTGTGAAAAATGTACCGCGTTCTGCCAGCATTTGAAGAATTGTTGTGCTTTCGGTAAAGGGGATTTTCTTACAGTCTTTTGCGTTTTTAACTCCCTGTGGAAAGTTTCCTGACACAGGAACGATGTTACGCAATCCTGCATTTTCCGCCATTTGAATCAACTCTGACACTGCCGTTTTATCCATGTCTGCACCGGAAAGATAGACCAGATGACGGTCACGGGTATTTTCCGGAAGACCGGTTGCATATTCTACGGCTTTCCAATCCGGACGTTCCGGATTATCCACGATGGCAAGGGCGGTGTTTCCGTTTTCCTGAGCGAGAACGGCTTTTTCCAGAACAGCCAGACGTTGGGTCGCCGCGGCTTTATCCATTTCTTCGGCAGGAACCTGCGTTTCAATCAAGGTCAGGAACTCTCCCGTTTCCAGTGTGCGGCGCAGGGCGTTGCCGGAGACCGGATTCAGATTGATTTCCAATTGTACTTCATTCATGATTTTCCTCCGGATGTGTCTTTTCTGTCTTTCTGCCCCGGTCAAAGATAAAGAACAATCCGTCTGCAAGACTGACAATCAGAAGAATTGTTGTGTAAACCAGCTGGGCGGTTTTTGCATCGGCGGAGGCTATTCCTCCTGCCGTTAAAATAGCGATTGCCGTCACATCTCTGCCGCCGAGTCCGGCGGGAAAGAGAGGAATCAGCCCGATGATATTGCCAATGGTAAGAGCTGTAATCACGTTGAGAACAGAGTAGGATACGCCCATTCCCGACAGAAGCAGGCAAACCGGAACTGCTGTCAGCAGGTGAACGCCGAAAACACTTATTATGACAAGAAAAAGAAGTTCTTTCTTGTTGCGTGAATAGGTGTCTGTTGCCGCAGTCATTCTGCTGACAAGTCCGCGTGAAAGTTTATCCCCCCATTTCAGAAGCAGATCTAACAGGGGAATCCGGCTCAGAAGTTTATGATAAAATATCATGCAACTGGCGGC
>JAZQYS010000523.1:0-5664 GCA_045633645.1 Victivallaceae bacterium
AGAGCAGCCATCAGACGGTCACTGAGATTCATACCCAGTTCCAAACCGTGTTTTTCAATTTTCTCTTTGATTTCATCCAGCGATTTCTTACCGAAGTTGCGGTACTTGAGCATCCGGCTTTCGGTTTTGGTACAAAGTTCGCTGATCAACTTGATATTGGCACCATTCAGACAGTTCATTGCACGGACGGAGAGATCAAGGATCTCAACGCTCTGAGAGAGCAGTCTGAACAGTTTGGTTTCTTCCTCGTTGAGAACAACCTCTTCGTCGGCAACCTGAGCGCCGAGGAAGGGCTGCAGATGGTCACGAAGAATCTTTGCAGCTTCTTCAAGTGCACTGCGCGGAGAAATACGACCGTCGGTCCATATTTCAAGTTCCAGTCCGTCCATTTCGGTTTCTTCACCGACGCGGGCGGCACCGACCTGGTAATTGACACGGGTCACAGGACTGTGCAGTCTGTCAACCGGAATAGTACCGATGGTACGGGGGGCAGTATTCTTTTCAGCAGGAATATAGCCCTTGCCGGAACAAACTTCAATCTCAGCGCGGAACGGGACAGCTTTGTCAAGAGTGCAGATAAGCTGATCCGGATTCAGCACTTCAACAGTGCTGTCACAGACGATGTGTCCGGCAGTCACAGGACCCGCCTGATCACAACGGATCTCAAGGGTACGGGTGCCTTCGACATGCATATTCAGCTTGACGCACTTGAGGTTCAATACGATCTCAGTGATGTCTTCGACAACGTTTTCAAGAGAATCGAACTCATGCTTCACTCCGTCAATACGGACTGAAGAAATCGCCGCTCCTTCAAGAGAGGAGAGCAGAACCCTGCGCAGAGAGTTGCCCAAAGTGTGACCGAATCCGCTCTGGAACGGCTGGGCAATGAACTTCGCGTAGGTATCCGTCATGGTCGCTTCATCTGCAACGATTGACTTAGGCATCGGAAACCCATTAGCTGAACTCATATTTTTATCCTCCAAAAATTTTTTGTGCCTTATACTTAAAGCACTTTAAAACCATCAATTATGCCGCAAAAGCCACTTTCCGGAGAAACTCCGGAAAAAGTGCCGACTCCTCTAACAGAAGTCAGACACGACGGCGTTTCGGAGGACGGCAGCCGTTGTGCGGAACGGGAGTGATGTCTTTAATGACTCTGACTTCCATACCGGTCGCGGCGATACCACGGACAGCAGACTCACGTCCGGCGCCGGGTCCCTTGATCCGAACTTCAACTTCTTTCATACCGAGCAGCTGGGCTTTCTTGGCGGCATCGCCGGCGATAACCTGAGCAGCATAAGCGGTGCTCTTACGGGAGCCTTTGAAACCGTTCTTTCCGCCGGTGGACCAGCAGATCACGTTGCCGTGCAAATCGGTAAAAGTAACCTTAGTATTGTTGAAAGTAGCAAGAACATAAGCGATTCCGCTGGGAATATAGCGACCGCTTTTTCCGCGTTTTGCCGGAGCAGCAGCGGGTGCAGCTGCGGTTTCTGCCGCTTCTGCTGCAACTTCTTTTATAACTTCATCAGCCATGATTTAATCTCTTTCCAGACTTAGTTTAGTAAAAAGCCTTGTTTCCCAACACTGGGATTAACCTTTGGCAGCCAGTTTACGCTGTGTCCTGTCACGGATAGCTCCGATCGTCACCTTCTTGCCCTTACGGGTACGTGCATTGGTCTTGGTACGCTGTCCACGGCAGGGAAGATTGCGGCGATGGCGGATGCCACGATAAGAATTGATCTGCTGCAGACGACGGATGTCAGCTGCAACACTGCGGCGGAGATCACCTTCGACGAGGAGATCATCCTGAAGGATCTTGGTGATCTTGGAGATCTGATCCGGTGTAAGATCATTTGCTTTGATGTTACGGTCAATACCGGCCTTTTCAAGAATCCAGACAGACTTGGTCGGACCGACTCCGTAGATGTAACGCAGCGCATATTCAATACGCTTGTTACCAGGGATGTCAACGCCAATAAGACGAGCCATAATCGTTTTTCCTAATACTTAAGTTTAATTACGTTAATTTTAAAAACCTTGTTCTTGCCGCCGGTCATCCCTGACGCTGTTTATGACGGGCATCACGGGAGCAAATAACCCGGATGATTCCGTTGCGCTTGATGATCTGGCAGAATTCACACCTGCGCTTAACCGAAGCTCTAACTTTCATATTCTTTCGAACCTCTTTTTTATTTTGTCGACAAATACAAGCCGAGCATCATGTTCTTTCCCCTTAAAAAGTAAAGACAGAACAAGATACTTCTCAAACTAAGCTTGATATCCTGACACCCTGACGCACCGTGAGCGGTGGAATTTGCGATACGATACGACAAAATGCCACAATCATTACAATTGTTTCAAATAATATACCATTACAGGTATTCTTTTTCAAGCAAAAAAAATAAAATTTCCTGATTTTTTCAAATCTTCCCTCTCCCGTGTTGAAAAAAACGAACAATGGTGCTAATTTATTTGACGGAATATATTGCAGCAGTGCTCCCGGGATGTATTTTCCGGGGCATAAAGTAACTTTTAAGGTATATATATGGGTGGTTTTTTCGGTGTTGCTTCGGCAAACGACTGTGTTTGCGATCTTTTTTACGGAACAGATTATCATTCTCATTTGGGAACCCGGCGCGGCGGTTTAGCCGTCTCTGACGGAACAGGTCGGTTTCACCGCAGGATTCACGATATCACAAATGCGCAATTCAGATCAAAATTTGATGACGATATCATCAAATTCCGCGGCAAAACCGGCATCGGTATCATCAGCGACGGTGAAGACCAGCCCTTGTTGATTTCCAGCGGTTTCGGCAATTTCTCCATCGTCACAGTCGGCAAAATCAATAATATACGCGAAATCGCCGACCAGGCGTTCAAGGCCGGTCACTCGCATCTTTCCGAATCCAGTAACGGCGAACTCAACCCCACCGAAATTGTCGCCATGCTGATTTGCCGTAAAGACACCATCGTTGAAGGAATCAAATACGCTCAGGATATCATTCAGGGTTCATGTTCCATACTTCTGCTCATCGGCGACACCATCTACGCCGCCCGCGACAAATACGGCAGAACGCCCATTCTGCCCGGCAAAAAACCGGGCGCCTACGCTGTTTCAATGGAAAGCACCGCCTTCCCCAACCTTGACTACCGCCTGGAATACGAACTGGGACCGGGAGAAATCCTTGAAATCAACGCCCACGAAGTTATCTGCCGCAAAGAACCCGGAAATACAATGAAAATCTGCAGCTTTTTCTGGGTTTACTACGGATATCCTTCCAGCGAGTACGAGGGAGTCAATACTGAAAGCGCCCGTTACCGCAACGGTGCCTCAATGGCCGAAGACGACAAGGATATGTTAAAAGATATTGACTCCATCTGCGGTATCCCCGACTCGGGAATCGCCCACGCCATCGGTTACTCCAACGCCTCCGGAAAACCCTATCACCGTTCTTTCGTCAAGTACACCCCGACATGGCCCCGGAGTTTCATGCCTCAGAATCAATCTCTCCGCGATCTGGTCGCCAAAATGAAGCTGATTCCGGTCAAGGAGCAGATTGACGGCAAACGGTTGCTTTTCTGCGACGACTCCATTGTACGCGGAACCCAGATGAAAGATACCGTATTCCGTCTGCAGGATGTCGGTGTCAAAGCCGTTCACATGCGTTCAGCCTGCCCTCCCCTGCTTTTCGGCTGCAAATTCCTCAATTTCTCCAGTTCACGCAGTCAGCTTGATCTGGCGGCACGCAGAGCGATTGCCAAAATTGAAAACACCCGGGATTTGACCGATGAAATGATTGAAAAATATCTTGAACACGGTTCTCCCGCCTATAATCAGATGGTTGAAGAAATGCGGAAAGCCATGCACCTGACAAGTCTCCGCTTCCAACGCCTTGACAAACTGGTGGCGGCAATCGGCATTCCGCGCGAAAAACTCTGTACCTACTGCTGGAACGGCAGAGACGTGGAGGAATAAGTCATGGAGAGCGGCAAGTGGATCAGCGAAGTTGCCAACGGATACGGAACAACTCTTGAAATAACAGAACATCTGTTCAGTAAAAAAAGTGCGTTTCAACAGATTGACATTTACCAAACCCGCAAGTTGGGTAAATTGCTGATGCTTGACGGCATTATCCAGTTGACAAGTTTTGACGAATTTGCCTACCATGAAATGATGGCGCACCTGCCGTATTATACCCACCCCTGCCCCGAAAAAGTATTGGTCATAGGAGGAGGTGACGGAGGTGTTCTGCGGGAACTTGCCAAACATCCGGAACTCAAAGAACTGCACATCTGCGAAATTGACGCCGAAGTCATCGCGGCCTGCCGTCAATTTCTGCCGGAGACAGCTTGCGGATTTGACGATCTGCGGGTTGCAATCCACATCGGGGACGGCAGTAAATTTGTCAGAGAACACAAAAACGAATTTGATATCATTATTGTAGACTCAACCGATCCGGGCGGTCCCGGCGAGCCTCTTTTCGGAGAAGAATTTTATCTTGACTTAAAAGCGGCACTCCGTCCCGGCGGCGTGATCGCCTCCCAGTCTGAATCACCGTATCTGCTTCCTGATATTGTTCTGCGACTCAACACTCTGACGAATAAAATCTTCAAATTTGCAGACTATGCCATCATGCAGGTTCCGACCTATCCGACAGGACAAATCGGCATGTGCATAGCCTCTGACGCCCGTGATGTCCACTCTCAGGCGGCTGGAGTTCCGGAAGAACTGCAAAAAACATTGCGCTACTACAGTCCCCTCGCCCGCAGCGGCTCATTCGGACACCCGCATTTTGTGAGCGAACTGTTAAAAAAAGCCAAACAGTAATCATCAATCCGCAGATTGATTTTTCTTATGTTTTCTCCTGAACGCCAACGGACTTTCTCCGCTGGCGTTTTTAAAAAAGCGGGAAAATGCGTACACACTCCGGAATCCGGCCGCCTCCGCAATTTCTGAAATAGAAAGAGAAGAATGCAGCAAATAATTCATTGCAACCTGATACCGGACAGAACGCTTGATATCGCGGGGCGGATAGCCCAAGTTATCATGAATCAAATCGCTCAAGTGCCCCGGAGTGATTCCCATTTTACGCGCAATATCCTGCATGGAAAGATTGAGATTTGCAGGGTCAATAATCAGTTTCAAGGCGTTTTGAACCCTTTTATCAGCAGCCGCCTCTAACAAACGCTCCTTCATTTTGCCGTTGAGCCTGTTGAGCAAAAGAGCCAAATGCAGCCCCAATTCATTTTGAAGCTGCTCAGACGGCTTTCTGACAATTTCCTCATAAATTGTCACCATTTTTTGAATAAGCGGCACAAAAGATTCATCACATTGCAGAATTCCGGAAAACACCTGCCGTACAAACTCCGGTTCAGAAGTCAGAAAACGAATCAGAAGATATTTTACTTTTTCCGTTCCGCGCAAACGGACATGCGGCTGCTTCGGCAGCACCCCCAAGGCTTCATTTGCTTCAAGGGAATGCCGGACTCCGTCAATTTCAACACCGCCGCAGCCTTCCAGACAAAGATAAAGACAGTAAAAATCATGAACAGCAGCATGTCCGTGGACACCGCCGCTGGTTTCATCCCGCAGCCACAAGCGGATAGAGTCAACAGGCGCAAATACAGTTCTCACATCCGGCACAGCAATTTTTTCAGAATCCT
>JAZQYS010000524.1:0-3332 GCA_045633645.1 Victivallaceae bacterium
CCCGATTCCCACCTACCCTTTCCGAAGAAAGGTGACAGATTCGAAGTGGGAGGTGCAGGGGAACATGTCAAAGAGTTGTGATGAAAGGACCTCAAGACCGGAAGAGGACAATTTTTTCAAGTCGCGCTGGAGGGTATCCGGACCGCAGGAAACGTAAATCATGTATTCCGGCGGATTTTTGACAATGCTGCTGAGCAGTTTGGGATCAAGTCCGCTGCGGGGAGGATCGACGAGGAGCAGGCGGCAATTTTTTCTTGTCCGATAGAATTTTGCCGCTTCGCTGTTGAAAAAGGAGCAGCGTCCGCTGAGTTTGAAATTTTTAGCGGCTTTGCGGGCGCAGGTGATGGAGCGGGCAGTAATTTCGGCGCCGCAGGTCGTCAAGCCCGGAATTTTCATAGCGGCACAGAGAGAAAACATACCACTTCCGCAGTGCAGTTCAGTCAACTCTTTTATACCGGTGCGGGAAATCAACTCAATAACGTTATCAACGAGCAGGGCGGCAACCTGCGGATTTGTCTGAAAAAAAGCACCGGCGGGAACGGGGAAATCACCATAACCGGGGAGTGTATCATAAATGATATCCTCTCTGTTTTCAGAAGTAAGGCAAATCACACCTCCGGAGGGGGTGTAACGCAGCTCCAAATTGCCGTCTTCAAAACCGCTGTGTTCAGAAAGATACGCATTGATGGAATCGTGAACGAGCAGACACCTGTCAACGGGGACAAGAGAAACATTATCCGTTCCGCGATAACCGCAGACACCGTTTTCAACGGCAAGTTTTATTTTGTTGCGCCAGTTGAAACGCGCAGGAGAAGATACCGGGGGAAGGATCATATTCTTTTCAACACAGCCGGTACCGAGAAGAAAACGCTCAAAGGAGTTCTGTTTCCAGAAAATTTCTTTTTCGTAGGAAACGTGTCCGTAGGAACACCCGGGACAGTCAGCGGCAAAGGGACAATCCGGTTTAATGCGGTCGGGACTTGTCTGATTGATGGAAACAAGCTCAGCCCGGACAAAACGGGCATGCTCTGAAGTAACTTCAACCGTCACATTTTCTCCCGGCACAGCACCGCGCACAAAACAGCCCTTGCCTGACGGCAGTACGCCGTAGGCCTCACCGCCGAAAGCAAAATTCCGTATATCTATATCAAAGCGGGCCATTTGTTACAGGAATTTTCCGATCCACAGCCAGGCGATCACACCCAGCAGAATAAAAATAATGATCAGCAGATAGTGCCTGCCTATGAACAGTTTGGATTTTTTAAGCGTTGAGGCGTGTTCCGCCTTGGTGGCAAATCCTGCAGAATAGGCAAGAATATCATCCTTGAGAGCCTGGACATTGGGATAACGGTTGCGCGGATGCGGTGCCATGGCTTTGCGGACAACAGCTTCAAGAGACTCCGGCACATGCCAGAAATCCGGAGCAATATCCGAGGGTTTCGGGATGGTTCCCGAGGCACAGCGGCGCATGGTCTCCTCCATAGACATACCGTTGCAGGGTGCTGCCAGCGCAAGAATGGAATAAAGAATTCCCCCCAGGGCAAAAATATCACTGCGGGCATCCAACGGCAGACCGGTACGCACATCAAACTGTTCCGGCGGCATAAAGCCGGGGGTACCGCAAACACCTAACTGTTCAGATGTTACGCCCTCTTTTTCATTTACTTTGTGCGCCAATCCCCAGTCAATGACAAAGGTTTCACCGAAGTCGCTGACGTTGACATTCGCAGGTTTAAGGTCCAGGTGACAAATACCTTTTGTGTGCGCAAAACCGACGGCGTTGCAGACACGGTGAAAGATCAGCAGCAAACGCTGAAGTGAATATTCCTGATTCTCCCGGGAATCGCCTTTTCTCAAACGCTGAAGCAGGGTTTCAAGGGAATATCCCCGCAGGTATTTCATCGTAAAAAAGGGTGATCCGGTATCGTCAATTCCGATATCATAAATCGGAACAACGTTGGGGTGTTCAAGTTTGGCAGTCAATAAAGCTTCACCGGCGAAACGCGCAAGCTCAGAAGTACTGCGGTCACGGAAATCCGGCATGATTGCCATTGCAATATCGCGGTCGGTATCGCGGTCATGCACCAGCAGAACGCCCTTCATACCGCCGAATCCGATACTGCGGATAAATTGATAACGCGCCTGAGGTTTGACGGGCAGGCTCTTTAAAAAATTGCCCGCCCCCATCTCTTCAGGTGCTGCAGCAGGAGAAACGATCATCGTTGCTCCGTCAGGAATATTTTCCGTACTGCCCATTACTTTTTGGAAGCCTTCTTCACCACAGCAGGTTTTACTTTTCTGACCACATCTGCATCAATCTTGCAGACACCGCCCTGTGTGCCGGGAGCATCATACATGACATCAAGCATCAAACTTTCCATAATGGAACGCAGACCGCGCGCTCCGGTTCCCCGGGCAATGGCAAGATCTGCAAGAGCAAGCATGGCTTCATCGGTGAATTTCAAATCCACATTTTCCATTGCAAGCAGACGCTGATACTGTTTGATAAGCGCATTTTTAGGTTCAGAAAGAACGCGCGCCAAATCGTTTCTGTCCAGCGGAGAAAGGGTCGCCAGAACCGGGAGACGTCCGATCAATTCGGGAATCAAGCCGAAATGGACCATATCCTCAGGCTCGCAATGCGCCAGCGGATTTTTGATAAGTTCTTCGTTGGTCTTTTCAACTTCAGCACCCTCGTCGTCCACAAGACGTTTGAAACCCAATACCTGTTTTCCGCAACGGCGCTGAATGACCTTATCAAGTCCGACAAATGCACCGCCGCAGATAAAGAGAATATTGGTGGTGTCAATGTGCAGACATTCCTGCTGGGGATGCTTTCTGCCGCCCTGCGGAGGAACATTGGCAACAGTTCCTTCAATGATTTTAAGAAGTGCCTGCTGAACACCCTCACCGGAAACGTCGCGTGTCAAAGAGGGATTTTCACTCTTGCGGGCAATCTTATCAATTTCATCAATATAAATAATACCGATCTGAGTGCGTTCAATATCTCCGTCAGCGGCCTGATAAAGACGCAGAAGGATATTCTCAACGTCCTCACCGACGTAACCGGCTTCGGTGATTGTCGTGGCATCGCTGATGGCAAAGGGGACATCCAGCATTTTTGCCAGAGTACGGGCAAGCAGGGTCTTGCCGCTGCCGGTGGGTCCCAGCAGCAGAACGTTGCTCTTGTCAAGTTCAACATCGGCAAACGGATCATCTGCAGCGGCATTTTTACCGCCTTTTTTGGCTTCCATTGCAGTCTTGATACGTTTGTAGTGGTTGTGAACCGCAACAGCAAGCGTCTTTTTGGCAGCATCCTGCCCGATGACATA
>JAZQYS010000525.1:0-5879 GCA_045633645.1 Victivallaceae bacterium
CGTCATGTGATACCCCGTGGGTTTGCTTTGCCGCAGTATGATTTGGCTCGGGCGCAAGAGTTACCGCCGGGTAATACAACGCGCAGAGTTCCCGCAGGGTAATGCAGTGCATACGGCGCCCACTTTCTCCGTACACATCCGTACACATCCGTACCTATCCGTACCAACTGCGCCGCCCGCCGCAGCACAGCAAACCGCCGCAGCCATACAGAATTTGAGCACCCAAAATTACCGCTGGGGTATGCTGCGCGCAAAATTACCGCAGGGCAGCGCAGTGCGCTGATTTGACCTGCGGGTATTTTTTTGCTCAAAAATCCATGGTTTTCTTCAAAAAGCGATTGCAAAAAAACAAAACAGTGCTAATTTAAATCACAAAACCGGAGAATTATCAAAATAAATAAATTCAGGTTCAAAATTCCAAAATGTTGCGCTCAAAAACTCAGAGTCGGAAAGACGTGCTGGAACAATATGACAAACAGCCGTTGGATAAAATTTTCGCCCTGTTCCGTCCCTACCGAAAGATGCTTATCGCTTCTTTTTTTCTGGGAATAACCTTCAATCTGATCGGACTTACCGTTCCGTGGATGTTAAAAATCGCCATTGACCGCGTTCTTCCGGCGGCGGATTATCTGCTGTATTCCGTGTTGTGCGTGTCAATGCTGATTATTTATCTTTCACGCTGTCTTGTGCGCTATCTGCTGTCAAGCATGATTGACTATACCGGAATCCGTCTGATCGTGGATGTCCGTCAAAAGGTGTTCAAACATCTGCAAAGTCTCTCGCTGCGCTTTTATGAGGAATACCGGACAGGTAAACTCATCAGCAACGTTATCAATGACGTCTCTCTGCTCAATATGCTCGCCAGAATCATCAACTCCCTGGCGGAGCAGTTCTTTCAATTGGTTATCATTGCCATTATTCTGTTTTTCCTCAACTGGCAGATGGCTCTGGTCGTTCTGATGACACTGCCCCTGCACTTTCTCAACTTCTATTACTCCCGCAAAATCATGCGTGCGGACAGTATGGTCCTGCAGGAAAAACTTTCTGAAATTTCAGCAAACCTTTCTGAAACTTTGACCGGCGCAAAAGTGGTCAAATCTTTTGCAAAAGAACAAAGTGAATGTCACCGCTTTTTCAAAAATCTGCGTCCGACAGTCCAGATGCAGATGAAATTGACTTTTGACTCCATCGGACTTGGGTCCATCTTTGATATGCTGGTCATTATTACCCAGCTTGCCACCATCGGAACAGGTATATTCTTCGTTCAGAGTCACGAAATCACCATCGGAGAATTTGTTGCGTTTTACACCTACGTCAATATGCTGATTACCCCGATTCAATTGTTATCCACTCAGGTTGCAACTCTTGCTCAGGGTATGGTCGGAGCCAGCCGTATTGTCAAACTGCTCAATACCATTCCTGAAATCAAAGAGTGCGCCCACCCGGTCAATCCCAAAAAACTTGAAGGACACATTGAATTTCAGCATGTTCAATTCAGTTATTCCGCCAACACGGCTCCGGTCATCAGTGACTTTACGCTCGACATCCATCCCGGAGAAAAAGTTGCGCTGGTCGGTTCCAGCGGTTCAGGAAAGTCCACTTTGAGCAATCTGCTGCTGCGCTTTTACGATGTTACGGGCGGAGCGATTCTCGTGGATGGCTACGATGTTCGTCAGTTCGGTTTTGAAGCCTACCGCGGTCATATCGGCGTGGTTCTTCAGGAACCCTTCCTCTTCTCCGGAACTGTCCGGGACAACATCGCTTACGCCAAAGAAGATGCCACAATGGAAGAAATTGAACATGCCGCCAAAATGGCGAACATTGCCGAATTTATCAAATCTCTCCCCGATGGTTACGACACCATGCTCGGCGAAAATGGTGCAACACTTTCAGGCGGACAGAAACAGCGTCTTGCCATTGCCCGTGCGGTTCTCAAAAATCCCTCAATCCTTATTCTGGATGAGGCGACAAGCGCACTGGACACCGTTTCTGAACACGTCGTTCAGGAGGCTTTGGATCGTCTGATGATCAACCGTACCACATTGATTATCGCCCATCGTCTTTCCACAATCCGCAATGCAGACAAGATTGTCGTGCTTGACCACGGCAAAATGATTCAGCAGGGTACTCACGATGAGTTGATGGAACAACCGGGACTTTATCGTGATTTGTATCAGACTCAGAAAAAGATGGCAGCAAAATAAGGGATTACAAAAATGGTATACCAGAGCGAAAAATTCAATTTTCAAAGGCTGCTCAAAACATTCCGCAGAATCGGTTATGTGATTGCATTGCTGTTTCTGGTTCTTTTTCTGATTATCGTTTTCGGAAAAATGAACGATGAAGTTTCAGGCAAAGGCATCGTCGCCGGCATCAGGGAATATGATTTGAAATCTCTTGTCGATGCGCCGAGCATCAAAATTTTTCACCATGAAGGAGATGAAGTCCCGGCAGGAGAACCTGTCATGGAGCTTGACTCCCGCAATCAGAGAGAAAAAATCACCCTTTTAAAACATCAGCTGCAGGAACTTGAAACCATTGTTTCCGCCAAGGAAAAGGCCCTTGCAATTTTAAAACGCGACCCCCTGCCCGACTATTACCGCAACA
The DNA here is from genome assembly GCA_045633645.1 of Victivallaceae bacterium. Taxonomy (GTDB): domain Bacteria; phylum Verrucomicrobiota; class Lentisphaeria; order Victivallales; family Victivallaceae; genus UBA1784. Next base: position 2,608 of record JAZQYS010000525.1, read on the forward strand.
CAGAACTGGAACTTGAAGCGGCTAAAGAACGTTTGAAACTGGCAGAAAAAGAATTTCAGGTTTATTCCACGCTTTACGAAAAGAAAGCAGTCACCCGCAAAGAATTTCTGCAGGTTGAACTGAATCTGTTGTCTTCAAAAATGACATATCAGCGTCTTGAACGCGACGTCAAACGACTTGAAGACGGCATGGCGCAGCAGATTATTGCGCGCGCCAAAGATGAGCTGCAGCAGTACAAACATCAGCTTTCCGCCAAAAAAGATGAACTGGCAATGGAAACCCGGCGTCTTGACGATTATATCATCAAAGCACCGGACTCCGGTATCTTAACGGACATTCCTCCCCGTCCCGGCAACTATTACACCAAAGGCGATGCCGTGGCAAAGTTTGCCGCCAACAAATACAAAAAAGTTATCGGACTGATTCCCGAAAACCAGATTTACAAGGTCCGTCGCGGACAGCGTGTGCGTATTGAAGCCAACCAGTATAACTATTTGGATTACGGTTATTTCTACGGTCAGGTGGATGCGATTTATCAGCTGCCTGAAAAAGTGGACGGATATTACTATTATCCGGTCAAGGTCGTATTGACCAATGAACGTATGCCCCTGCGTTTCGGTTCAGGCTGCCGAGTAACGATCATCACCGGCAGAGAGCGCGTCCTCGCCCTGCTTCTGGGAATCCGCAGTCAGGATTACCTCGTCCGCCGCGGCATCATCAAAGATAAAAAATAAGTTGCCCCGTAGGGGAAAGAGTTGCCGGTTGGTAAGGCTTGACAACTTGATAGTAACGGTGGTGTGCTTATCTGCGGTAGCGTGACGCTTTAGTCTGACCTGTCTGACCTGTCTGACAAAGTGGGGCGCCCGTCTTCGCCCTGGCGGGCTACGCCGCGGCAAGTCATGTAATACCCCGTGGGTTTGCTTTGCCGCAGTGCGGTCTGGCTCGGGGCAATGAGTTACCGCTGGGGTATGCCGCGCGCAAGAGTTACCGCAGGGTAAGGCTTGGCAACTTGACAGCAACGGCGGTGTGCGCCTCAGGGGCGTGACAATTGTCAAACGCCTGAAAATATCATATCAGGTTTTCTATCCGCAGGAGCTGCGGCGGCAAGTTCAGGAGTGGTTATTCCGCTTAATACCAGATATGCCAACAGACCATTGGCTTTTGCCCCACGGATATCCGATGCCAGAGAATCTCCGACCATGGCAACTCTGTTCATGGGAATCTCTCTTCCGAAACGCTCATATAATTCAACTTTTAAACTCTCATAAAGCAGCGGATAAGGTTTTCCCAAATACTCTATTTGCGTATCTTTGCCCGCATCATGCAGCGCAGACTGAATAAACCGGGCCTGCGCTCCTGTTCCGAGCCCCATGCCTTTGAAGTACAGAGACGGCCAGTAACTGTCCGGATTCAGCACCAGAAACGGCGCATGGGGATTTTTCAGAAAGAAATTGAAAACAGCGTTCAAGTGAAAATACCAGTCATATTGCCCTTCCCCGAAAATAACACCTGAACAGTCATCTATTTTTGCGGGGTCAGAGGTAGTTCTCATGCCGGCTGCCTGCGCATAACAGGGATCTCCCAGAAGTCCGCAGACAAAGAAAAGTTCTCCGTTATAATTGTTCTTTTTTGCCCAGAGTTTCAATACATCGCCGCAGGAGAAAAAATTCTCCTCCCCGACGGGAATATCGGCACCATTCAACAACTTGGCTTTCTGCCGATGGGAGTTACAGCAGTCATTTGTCAAAAGAAGAAAAGGAAATTTTTCACGTTTCAGCATTTCCAGCGTTTCCCTTGCACCCGGCAAAGGAACGCCGCCGCAACCGAGAGTTCCATCGACATCAAAGAGAATCAAGTCTATTTTTTCCCTGCCCTCTCTGAGAAAAAATTCAGCAAAAGTTTCAAACATGATCACTCCGCCTGAAAACAGCTTTCACCGCGGACAATACACTCTTTCAGTTCAAGAGTTTCCGCTGAAAGAATATTGATATCCGCAAAAAATCCCTCTGCAAGACGTCCGGTTTCATTCTGAAGTCCGATCGTTTTGGCGGGGTTGGCAGAAGTCATTTTAACCGCTTCAACCAAAGAAAATCCCCATTTATTGACCAAATTGCGGAAGGCCTGTTTCATGGTAAGACAGGAGCCGACAATGCCGCCGCTTTCAACGGCACGGCAGACACTCTCATTGTCAAGATAATAATAGGTTCCGTCTTCCTGAAGATAAGTTCCGTTGGGCAATCCTGTTCCCTGCATGGAATCGGTAATAGCGACAATGCGGTCAATACCGGCAAGGCGGACGGCAAGTTTAATCAATTCCGGCGGCACATGGAAACCGTCACTGATCAATTCAACAGTAACTCTATCTTCCATCAAACAGGCATCCGCAAGGCAATAACGTGTCACGCCCTCTATAACCGGACGCGGAGAATAGGCGTCAAACAAGTGACAAACGTGTGAAAGTCCGGCATCAACTGCCTGAGCAAAAATTTCAGGTGTTGCGCCGGAATGTCCGATTGAAACCGTACAGCCGGCAGATGACAGTTTTTTCACAGCCATCAGACCGTTTTCAATATCCGGAGCCAGCGTGACCAGTTTCAATGTTCCGGCAGCCGTTTCAAGAACTTCATCCAGGATTTCCCCATCCGGCACAGCCAGCATATCTTTACCCATACCGCCCCGGTGTTCATATTCCAGCCAGGGTCCCTCAAGGTGAGAACCGGCACAAACGGCACAGCCTGTTTTACGGGAGAGGGCCAGTTCGCGGGTACTCTTCAAAAAGTCCAACATCATCTCGCGGGGACAGGCTCCCATGGCAGGCGTAAAGACGGTCACTCCGTTTTGCGGTTCAAAAGCGGCGATTCCCGAAATATCTTCAGCAGTCAGAACACCGTAGGGACCGGTTCCGTGGAAATGGATATCAAGAAATCCGGGAACGATAACGTCCGCATTTTCTTTTGCAGAATCCAATATTTCCACACGCTTGATTTTTTCATCTTCAACAATAAGATTTCCGTAAACAACCTGATCGGGCAGAACGATGTTGCCGGGAATTATCCGCTGCATAAAACACACTCCGTTTATTCAATTTGACATTTCATATAAAATACGTCCGTTCATGAAAAATTTCAACCATATCAGGTATTGAAAAATACTATTTCAGCGTTATATTGAATCAATAATCAAACAAATTCCAAAGAAAAGAGGACCGGCATGATATCCATTGATAAAACCAAGTGTATCCATTGCGGAAACTGCATCCGCGATTGTGTTGT
>JAZQYS010000526.1:0-1512 GCA_045633645.1 Victivallaceae bacterium
CGGGTGAAGAGTTACCGTTGGGGTATGCTGGCAACTTGATGGCAGCGGCGGTATGCCGTCTGCGGGGGCGTGACGCTTAAGTCTGACGTGTCTGACAAGCCTGCCGTGTCTGACAAGATGGGGCGCCCGTCTTCGCCCTGACGGGCTACGCCGTGGCAAGTCATGTGATACCCCGTGGGTTTGCTTTTTCGCTGTATGGTTTGGCTCGGGTGAAGAGTTACCGTTGGGGTATGCTGGCAACTTGATGGCAGCGGCGGTATGCCGTCTGCGGGGGCGTGACGCTTAAGTCTGACGTGTCTGACAAGTCTGACGTGTCTGACAAGATGGGGGCGCCCGGCTTCCCCCCGACGGGGTACGCCGCGGCAAGGCATGTGATACCCCCTGGGTTTGCTTGCCGCTGTGCGAGGTGGCTCGGGGTAAAAAAATAACCACTGAGGTAATACTTGCATACTTCAGCGGTTTATTTGCGAATCCGCCGCCTCCCCGAAGGGCAAGGCGGCGTGAGACCGAAGCCGACGTTTCTGCCTAAGCTTTTAGCGTTGTTCTTTGAGTTTTACGGTCCAGAAAAGAACGCCGCAGGCGCAAAGAAACATGAAGGCAAAAACACTCAGATAGGCATATTGAGAATAAATGAGTTTTCCGTCAATTTTTTCGGGCGGAAAAAGATTCATAATTCCACCGATAACGTTGCCGAAAACCGCAACCAGAATGTAGGCGCCGAAATTTGAAAACGCAATGGCACTGCCTGTTTCTCTGGCAGAGTTCGATTCTTTTATCAGCGGAATGACAATCGCAGATAAACTGGATGTCGCAGCAAGACAGCACATCAATATTGCCGGGATAAAGTTGCGGCAGCCTGAAGCGGTCAGAATAGTCAGCATGAGGAACACAAAGAAACACATGCTTCCTGTCAACAGACAAAGCGGTTTTCTGCGGTCACCCAGTTTTTTGCTGACAAGGGCATAACAAAATCCGGCAACGGCGGATATGACACTGGTCGTGGATAAAACAAGCGCAGCCGTTCCGGTGGAAATCCCGCAGAAATCCTCAAGATATTTTTTCCCGATAACTGTCTGTATGGAGTAATATAAACCCCAGTTAATACCTGAAAAGAGAAAAATATTCCAGTTGTTCTTTATTTTCATGACCGCCAAAAAGTTTTTTCCGGAAAACTTCACATCGTAACAGACAACAGGCTTGCGGACACACTTGTAGGGAATCAGATACAACAGATAAAACAAGAGAGAAAATCCCCCTGCAATAATCAACGTTTCTCTCAAGCCCAGACAGCCTGCGGTGAAAGAAAAAGGCGCATTGGCAACGATTCCGCCGGTGTATCCTGCCATGACAATCAGGGAAATCACAACGGAATAATTACGTTTGAAGTAACGGATGGCTTCAGAGACCAGTCCCAGATAAAAGGCACTGGCGCCGAATCCTGTCAAAGCGCGTCCCAGACACAAGAGAAAGTAATTATCCACCAGAGCAAAAATAAATCCTCCGGCGGTAAAG
>JAZQYS010000527.1:0-1263 GCA_045633645.1 Victivallaceae bacterium
TCATGGGGAACCATTTCACCGCCGATTTTGCTGAAGCGGGTGGCGCGGCCGGTAATGTAGATGTAACCGTCTTCGTCCATGTGTCCGATATCGCCGGTATCATAGTAATCATTCTGAATGACACGGGCGGTCTGTTCAGGATCGTTGAGATAACCTTTCATGACGGAACCGGCACGGACCTGAAGTTTTCCGTCCTGTCCCGGAGGCAGTTCAACACCGGTATTGACATCCACGATTCTGGCATGGATGCCCGGGAGGGGGCAACCGATGCTGCCCGGGTGATCACTGCGGGTACCAAGGGTATAAATGGAGTTGTTCAAGTTGATGGTCACAATGGGAGACAATTCTGTGCAGCCGTATCCCTCAACGATATCACGTCCGGTAAGGGCGCGGTAACGTTCGGCAAGTTCAGTACGGAGTTTTTCAGCTCCGGTCACGCAAAGACGCAGAGCGGCGAAGTCGTTTTCTTTGGCTTTCATCATATATTTCTGCAGGAACGTGGGCGTGGCGCAGAGAATGGTCACGGCAAAGTTGCGGCAGGTTTTGACGATAAGAGAAGCATCAAGCGGATTGGCGACGTAGGCAACCGGCGTTCCGGTGGTGGCGGGCAAGGCGAAGCAGACGGTGAATCCGAATGAGTGGAAAATCGGAAGATTTCCGCCGACTCTGTCAGTCGTTGACCAGTCAACAACGCGGATGAAGGACTGAACGTTGCAGTTGATATTACGCTGGGTGAGCATAACCGCTTTGGGGTTGCCGGTGGAACCGCTGGAAAACAGCAGAACCGCCTGCTGGAACATATTGTAGCAGCTCAAAGGTGCAATGTTGCGGACAAGGGTACGGGTGGGCAGAAACAGAATCATCAGAATTGCGATAAGTTTCTGCTTTTTGGAGATGGTGGGAACGATATCTTCAAGCAAAACCATCTCTTCGGACTTTTCCCATTTAAGTTTTTCAAGGAACTTTCTGCTGGTGAGAATGGTTTTGACTCCGGCACGGCGCATGGAGTTGAGAGCAACAGCCTGTCCGGCACTGAAGTTCATGATGGCGGGAGTTCTGTCTGCACACTGAACGGCAAGCAGAACACCTGCGGCAATCGGCGTATTGGGCAGCAGAACACCGGTGTAACCGTCGGTTCCCTTGTCAATTTTGCGGATAACTTTTGACAGAAGAACAGTCAAAATCAGCATCTTGAAGTTGCCAAACCAACTTTCAGTGGTTGCATCAAAAAAGATTTTGCCCAAAAGATGACGTTTGGCATAA
>JAZQYS010000528.1:0-2104 GCA_045633645.1 Victivallaceae bacterium
TTGATCACTTTATCATGAAACTGCGGATTGTCCGTTTTCTGCGGATACCGGCTTATGATGAACTTTTCAGCGGAGATCCGACCTGGGTAACAGAGTCCATCGGCGGCATGTCTCTTGACGGCAGACACATGGTAACAAAAATGAGTTACCGTTTCCTGCACACGTTAATCAATTTGGGACCTGCTCCCGAACCCAATCTGACGGTTTTGTGGAGCGAAAGACTCCCTGACAATTTCAAACGTTACTGTGCTGAAATCTCAGTCAAGACCTCCTCTATCCAGTACGAAAACGATGATATCATGCAGGTCAAGTTCGGAGATGATTACGGAATCGCCTGTTGTGTTTCTGCGATGAAAATCGGCAAACAGATGCAGTTTTTCGGTGCAAGATGCAATCTGGCAAAAGCTCTTCTCTTTGCCATCAACGGCGGAAAAGACGTCAAGACAGGAAACGAACAAATAGGACCTGCCATCCGCGTTCTTGCAAACGATGAATATCTTGATTACGCTGAAGTCTGCCGCAACTATGAACAGATAACAGACTGGCTTGCAAAACTTTATATCAACACGCTCAACATCATTCATTTCATGCATGACAAATATTGTTACGAGCGTATTGAAATGGCTCTGCACGATGAAGAAATCGTCCGTACAATGGCGGGCGGAATCGCCGGATTGTCAGTTCTGGCAGACAGTCTTTCTGCCATCAAATACGCCAAAGTCAAACCGGTTGTCAACGAAGACGGGCTGGCTTATGACTTTATCACCGAAGGCGATTTTCCGAAATTCGGCAACAACGATGACCGGGTAGATCAGATTGCTGTTGATATCGTTAAAAACTTCCAGAAAAAACTGGCAAGTCATTACGCATACAGAAAGTCGCGGCCGACCATGTCGATCCTGACGATCACCAGTAATGTCATGTACGGCAAAAAGACAGCCTCCACGCCCGACGGCAGAAAAGCAGGCGAACCCTTTGCACCGGGAGCAAATCCCATGCACGGACGCGATGTCAACGGAGCCGTTGCCTCCCTCTCTTCTGTGGCAAAACTGCCTTACGATTATGCGGAAGACGGAATCAGCTGTACTTTCAGTATTATTCCGGATACGCTGGGCAGAACCGCTGAAGACAAAATCAGCAACCTTGTCGGCTTGCTTGACGGCTACTTTGCTCAAAAGGCACATCACCTCAACGTGAATGTACTTGACAGAGAAATGCTTTTGGATGCGATGGAACATCCTGAAAAATATCCGCAGTTGACGGTTCGCGTTTCAGGTTATGCAGTGAACTTCATCAAGCTGACGAAAGAACAGCAGATGGATGTGGTCACCCGCACATTCCACACCAAGATGTAACAATGTCCGCCCGCGGCAGAATACACTCTTTTGAAAGTTTCGGAACTCTGGACGGTCCCGGCATAAGGTATGTCATCTTTTTGCAGGGGTGTCCGCTGCGCTGTAAATTCTGTCACAATCCCGATACCTGGGATATATTTTCAGGCAAAGAGATGAGCGTGGAGGAAATTCTTCCCAAAATTACATCATGCCGCAGTTTTTTACGTACCGGCGGCGTTACGCTCTCCGGCGGAGAACCTCTTTTACAAAGAGACTTTGCCCTTGAACTGCTCTCTTCCTGCAAAGAAGAGAACTTCCACACCGCCCTTGATACAGCAGGCAGCCTGCCGTTGACACACAGCCGGGAAGTAATAGATGCCGCGGATATGCTGTTACTGGATATCAAATCTTTGGATTCCAATTTATGTAAAGATTTAACCGGTCAGGATAACGCCAACACTCTGGCGACTCTTGATTACTGTGAATCCGTCAACAAGCGGGTTTGGATACGGCATGTCCTTGTCCCCGGTTACACGCTCAATCAGGAACATCTCATGCACCTTGCCTGCTATCTCTCAAAGTACAAGTGCATTGAACGCGTGGAACTGCTCCCTTATCACAAAATGGGCGCATCCAAATGGCAGCAGTTGAATCTTGCCGACCCTCTGGAATCCATCCGCCCCCCTGCCCCCTTTGAAGTTGAGCAGGCAAGAGAAATTTTCCGTCTCCACGCCCCTGCCCTGTCTGTTTATTAAGAATGCAACGTTATT
>JAZQYS010000529.1:0-9660 GCA_045633645.1 Victivallaceae bacterium
CATGGAAAATCGGCAGGAGCTGTAATTCAGGACATTACAAAGAATGAGTTACAAAGAGAACATATCGCTGAAAAGGCACGCGAAGTCATTCGTAAAAATGTGTTGACTGTTCAGCAGGTGGCGCGTCTTTTCGGTGAACATGTTGCAGACACAGAAATATTACTCAATGAAATTGCCGGAAGTTACGAGCGGCGCGGAGGAAAATAATGTATTCGCAACTGTTCGTGGAAATGGAATCGTTCCAGTTCACAAAAACCGGTCAAGCGGCATGCGGAGACGATATCCAGATCAAGGTACTGAAAGATGAAAACCGTTATCTTGCTGTTCTTTCAGATGGTCTTGGCAGTGGCGTCAAAGCCCATGTCCTTGCAAACATGACCACAACAATGGCTTTACGGTATCTGCAATCCAACATGGACACGCTGCAGTCTGTAGAAACAATTATGGACTCTTTGCCGGTTTGTGAAGTCAGAAAAATCAGTTATTCAACTTTTTCAATGATTGATCTGCGTTTGGGTGGAATTACACGAATTGTTGAGATGGGCAACCCGCAGTATATTCAATTGCGTGGCACTGAAGAAATTCAACCGCTGAAGCATGAAACTATTGTATCTAAACATTGGCCTGATCGTCAGGTAGAATGCTATGAGTTGAAGATGGAACCGGGAGACCGTTTAATTGTAAGTTCTGATGGCGTTACCCAATCCGGACTCGGAGAAGGACCGCAATATCGTTTCGGATGGCGGCGTTCCGGAGAAATGGCATATGCCCGGGAACGAATTGCAAGCAATCCGGAAATATCTTCGTTTTCCCTGGCACGTTCCATTGCATACCAGGCATATGGGATTTCCAAAAACACTTGCAAAGACGATATTTCTTGTATGGTTATTTATATGAGAAAACCTCGCGTAATGCGTCTTCTGACTGGCCCCCCGTTTCACAAAGATCATGATATCGACTTTGCAAAGCGAGCCGATTTAGGTGAAGATCACACGATTGTATGCGGCGGAACAACTGCAAATATTCTGGAAAGAATTATTGGAAGAAAGGTCGAAATAGATATTTCAAAGCTCAGAAGGGATGATAAACTCCCTCCAGCAGGAAGATTGCCAGGGGTCGCAATGGTGACAGAAGGAATTCTTACACTGACGCGGGTTTGCAAAGCTCTTGAGAATTCTGAGCCAACAGATAATCTTCCTGTAACAGCAAGAAAGATTATTGAAATGATGATGCAGCATGACAAAATAGAGTTTGTAGTCGGAACAAAAGTTAATGAAGCTCATCAAGATCCAAGCTTGCCGCAAGATCTGGAATTGCGCCGTGGAATAATTCGGAGAATATCAGCAGCACTGAATCAGAAATTCCGAAAGGAAACTGAAATAACATTCTTTTAACCAAAGGAGAAAAAAATGAAAAAAATGCAACTTGAAATCTGTTGCGGAACCACCTGTTACATGTTGGGAGCAAATCGTTTGCTGAACATTGAAAACGAAATGCCGTCAGAATTACGCGGCAAAACTGATGTTCGTGCATTACCCTGCATGGGACTTTGCAATGAAAAAGAGCTTTCCGGTGCTCCTTATGTAAAACTTAATGGTGAGGTCATCGAAAATGCTACCGCAGAAAAGATTTATGATAAAATGAGAGCACTGCTCGAGGAGTAAGAGATGATTGACGGTTCTGTTTTTTTGAGACGGGAGTTGATGATCCGTTTCGTCCGGGCGTTTAACAACGGCTCTCTGGAAACGGAACTGGATCGCTTCCCTGTGGAGATGCGCCCCCGGCAGGATCATTCCAGCCGGTGTTGCATCTACCACGACCGGGCGGTTATTAAATACCGTCTGATGAATCTTTTGGGATTTTCCTGTGAAGAAGAAACTGATGAAGCTAAAACTCTTGCTTCTTATTACAAAGAAGCAATTGCAAGGGAGAAGCCCGCTGATGTTGCAAATAAACTTCCGCTGTCGGTTTGCGAAGCCGGTTGTTCCGAGTGTCCAAGTGCAAAAGTGGTAATAACTGGAAACTGCCGTGGATGCTTCTCGCGCCCTTGCATGTATAGTTGCCCCAAAGGAGCAATATCAGTAGTTAATCAACTTTCCACCATTGATTACAATAAATGTATCAAATGCGGAAAATGTACTTCTGTTTGTCCTTATCATGCGATTGTCAAAACCACAGTCCCTTGTGAAGATGCTTGTCCAACTGGTGCTATTCATAAGGACAATGATGGACATACCAGAATTGATGTGGAAAAATGCATATCATGCGGTAACTGTTTTGCAAAGTGTCCTTTTAGTGCCATTTTAGAGCGTTCTCAAATATTGGATGTCTTAAAAGCATTGAAAAACAATGAAAAAGTGGTAGCAATGATTGCTCCTGCAGCATCCTCACAGATCGCAGGAACTATAGAACAGCTTTTTACCGCCGTGAGCAAACTCGGTTTTACAGATGTAATTGAAGTTGCTCTCGGTGCTGAAGATACTACTGCCCATGAAGCAGAAGAGTTCCGGGATAAAATGAATGCCGGAGAAAAATTGATGACCACCAGTTGTTGTCCGGCATATGTGGAATTGGTAAGAAAATTTATGCCTGATTTTATGCAATATGTTTCTTCCACTCCCAGTCCGATGGTCTTCGCCGCAGAAATTGCCCGACGGGAACATCCCGGATGTAAAGTCGTCTTTATTGGACCATGCGTGGCAAAGCGTGTTGAAGCCGCTCGGAAAAATATTGATTATGTTTTAAGCTTTGAAGAACTTTTTGCAATGCTTGCAGGAAAAAATATTGATGTTATTTCCTGTGAGCCGTGGCCAATTCCACGACCGGCAATTGCAACAGCACGAAATTTTGCAAAAAGTTGTGGCGTAACAGAAGCGGTCATTTCTGAACTCGATGGGTTCAAGGATGATTTCAAACTTGACGCAAAAGCAATCAATGGTATTGATAAAAAAACCATTGCTATGCTGAAAATGTATGCGGCTGGAAAAATACCAGCAAACTTTCTGGAAGTTATGTGTTGTTCTGGCGGGTGCGTTAATGGACCGTGTTCGCTGAAAAAATAGGGTTAAAAATAAAGAGGTATTTCAAATGTCTTTACCCATTTATAAAAATGTTCAAGAATGCCGCTATGACATCTTATCTCTCGGAGAGGTAATGCTTCGGCTTGATCCGGGCGAAGGTCGCATCCACACAGCCAGAACCTTTCAGGCTTGGGAGGGGGGAGGAGAATATAATGTTGCCCGTGGCTTGCGCCGTTGTTTCGGACTACGTGCTGCAGTCGTAACTGCATTCGCCGACAATCCTGTTGGCAGACTATTGGAAGATCTCATTATGCAAGGAGGAGTTGACACTTCTCTTATACAGTGGATGCCTTATGACGGTATTGGCAGAACATTGCGAAACGGTTTGAATTTTACCGAACGCGGATTCGGTATCCGTGGCGCAAAGGGCTGTTCTGATCGTGGTAATACGGCAGTGTCCCAACTCAAAACCGGTATGATTGATTGGGAATATATTTTTGGAACTCTCGGTGTTCGGCACTTTCACACTGGAGGAATTTTTGCCGCACTTTCCGATACTACGCCGGAAGTGGTCATCGAGGCGCTGACTGTGGCAAAAAAATATGGAACTGTCACAAGTTATGACCTTAATTACCGTCCTTCTCTCTGGCAGAGTATCGGCGGCAAAGCGAGGGCACAAGAAGTCAACCGTCAAATCGCTCCGCTGGTCGATGTGATGATCGGCAATGAAGAAGATTTTACTGCTTCGCTTGGTTTTGAAGTTAAAGGTACTGATGCCGAGCTGAAAACGCTTCCAGTGGAGGCATTCAAAAATATGATTCAGCAGGTTGTCAAGACTTATCCAAATTTCAAGGTCGTTGCAACTACACTTCGAACTGTAAAAACGGCCACGGTCAACGATTGGGGGGCGATTGCCTGGAGCAACGGCAATTTTGTCCGTGCCATTCAGCGTAACGGTTTGGAAATTCTCGATCGCGTCGGTGGTGGTGACAGTTTTGCATCCGGTCTTATTTATGGATTGATGAGTTACAATGATTTGGAAAAAGCTGTGAATTGCGGCGCTGCTCATGGTGCTCTTGCCATGACTACCCCGGGTGATACCTCCATGGCTCTGAAATCTGAAGTCGAAAAACTCATGTCCGGCGGCAATGCCCGTGTCGATCGTTGAATAAAAAAAAGGAGATATTATTATGTTTATGGAGCCAACATTTCGCTGGTACGGTCCTGAAGACCCTGTTCCGTTGAAATTCATTCCCCAGACAGGTGCCACTGGCATTGTAACTTCGTTGCACTACATTCCCTATGGTATTTTGTGGACGCAGGATGCTATTATGGAACGCAAAAAGATGGTAGAAGAAGCCGGAATGACTTGGAGCGTGGTTGAGAGTCTGCCTGTGCATGAAGATATCAAAACTGCCAGCGGTTCCTATAAACGCTATATGGAACTTTACAAGCAATCCATCCGTCATCTCGGACAGTGTGGAATAAAGACCATTACTTATAACTTTATGCCAGTGCTGGATTGGATTCGTACTGACTTGCATCATGAGTTGCCTGATGGCTCCAAGGTGCTTTATTTCAACCAGATCGAATTTGCAGTTTTTGAATTGCTTATTTTGCGCCGCAAAGGTGCTGAAAAAGATTATTCTGCCGAAACCATCGCCAAAGCCGAAGATATGTACCGTAATATGAGTGATCATCAACGCTTTGTGCTGACCCGCTCCATTATCGACAACTTTCCCGGCTTTAAAGGGGTGACTTTGGAAGACATCCGCAGCATGCTTGCCAAATATGAAAATTTCTCTCCGGAGAGGTTGCGGGAAAACCTTGCCATGTTCCTCAATGAAGTTGTCCCGGTTGCGGAGGAATGGGGATGCCGAATGGTTATTCACCCTGATGATCCACCACGTTCAATTCTTGGTTTGCCCCGTATTTTCAGCAATCTTAATGATATCAAATCTCTGCTTTCGATATCTGACAGCCCGGCTAATGGTATTTGTTTCTGTGCCGGAAGTTTCAGCGCAAGAGAAGATAACGATGTCGTAGAAATGTTTAAAGCGTGCGCTCACCGTGTCGGCTTCCTACACTTACGCAGTACACAGGTGCAAAATGGTGACTTCTTTGAAGCTCCCCACCTTGAGGGAAGAGTTGATATGTATGAATTGATAAAAGCTATCTGCGATGAACAGATCCGTCGCAAGTCTGAAGGTCGTGAAGACTGGCGCATTCCATTCCGTCCCGACCATGGTGCGGACATAATGGATGACCTGTTGAAGCAACCCAATCCGAATCCGGGGTATGGCGGTCTCGGAAGAATGCGGGGACTTGCAGCCCTCCGTGGATTGGAATATGGTATCATGCGTTCATTACATCCGGAAGTGGAGTTCAAATGATGAGTTGTTTTCAGAAAAAAAGTATTGCGACTGCCGAAAAACTTGCTGAGATAAAAATTGTTCCGGTTCTAGTTCTCAATTCGGTAGAAGAAGGATTAAAAGTTGGTGAAATCCTTGTTTCAGAGGGATTGCTAGCAGCAGAGATAACCTTTCGCACAGCTGCTGCGGAAAGTATCATCAAGGCAATGTCTGAAAAATTTCCTGAACTTTATATAGGAGCGGGAACCATACTTAATACCGACGACTTAAAACGAGCATTTGATGCAGGGGCAAAATTTGCCGTCGCGCCTGGATTTAACCCAACTGTTGTAAAATCTGCTATTGAAAATAGCTATTCGTTTGCTCCCGGCATTTGCACTCCAAGTGAAGTGGAACAGGCATATGAACTGGGATGCAAGTTTCTGAAATTTTTTCCAGCAGAAGCTGCTGGTGGAATTTCAATGTTGAAATCTATCATTGCACCGTATAAACATTTAGGGATAAGATTTATGCCTACTGGTGGTGTTTCTGAAGCGAATGCCAATGATTATCTTTCCATTCCTGAAGTTGCTGCCGTGGGTGGTACTTGGCTTGGAAAACCCACTGACATTGTTGAAGAAAAATGGGATGCGATTAGAGAAAAAGTCAGTCAGGCTGTTTTTAACTCCAGAAAGTGATCTTCTAGTATACACTTGTCCCAAAAGTTTTTTAAGTTTATCTTAGAAAAACACATGCCACCACGAGGAGCAATTCCTGGGTGGCATAATTTTATTATTTTAGCTTCAGCAGAAAGTCTGATAAGTGATTACTTGCTTGAAACCTTCTGGACAGTCGGATATTTTGGTTTCCCTTCGGAAAACACCGAGAAGTCAGCAAAACTCGCATAGATAAGAGCAACTATCACCAACAAACCGATGGAAACCGGTGTTAAATATTTCCAAGGTGTGAGATCGGTGACCTTTGCATCCTTTTCTTCATAAGGAACAGCCATCGGTGCAACTCTTCCCCAAATTGCCATGGTTGCCAACATAAGCACAAAGACACATGCAACAAAATGGAACTGTCCAATCTCATTTACCAATCCATTGAATGGAGGAACAAAGTAGCCGATCGCAATAATAACGATACCGGATATCAAGGTTGTTTTTGCCGCAATGGCAGGAACTTTTTTAGTAATCATTCCCATAAATACAACTGCAAGAAGCGGTATGAAAGTCAGTCCATTCATACTTTGCAGATAACCGAAAATGCTTCCAGCTTTCATTAACATAGGAGCAATTACAATTGAAGCAATAGTAACAATCAAACCAAAGTATTGTCCTATTTTGACCACTTTTTTGTCATCTGCAGCCGGATTTATCCACGGTCTGTATACATTGAGAGAAAAAAGTGTGCAAACACTATTGAGCACGGAATTGAAACTGGAGAGAATTGCACCCAAAAGAACCGCTGCAAAGAACCCTTTTAACGGAGCAGGCAAGACCATGTTTACCAAAGATCCATATGCCTTGTCAGATACAGCCAAACCAGTGTTTGAATCAATTGGAATCGCCAACTTTCCTTCCATGTAGAGAATTGCAGCAATCATGCCGGGAATGACAAGATAAAGTGGACCGATCAGCTTTAACAAACCAGTGAGCAATACGCCTTTTTGTCCTTCTGCCAAGGATTTTGCACCCAAGGTACGCTGAATGATTTGTTGATTGGTACACCAATAAAACACATTTATCAAAAATATACCGGTAAACAAGGCAAAAAATGGAGCCTCACTGTCATTTGCTCCAATAGAGTTAACACGATTGCCCCCAGCTTCCATGAATTTGTCAACATCCTGCATAAAGGAACCAGGGGAAATTGCATCAAAAGCGAGCCACGCAATCAACAATCCGCCAACCAGCAACCCGATACCATTGAGCGTATCTGAAACAGCACATGATCTGAGACCACCAAACAAAGCATAACAAGAGCCGATTACAGCCACAGCAGTAACAAGAATATAAAGCTGCGTCACCTCACTTTGGACTCCCAGAACTGGTCCCAGATTGAGAATATCAATCATGCCGCGAGCGCCGGTGTAGAGAATAATTGGCAACAAAAACAGTATGTAAGTAAGCAAAAATATCAGGTTACAAATTCCACCAGTAACCCCATCAAATCTTAACTTCAGATATTCCGGAACAGTTGTTACGCCAGTTTTGAGAAATTTTGGAAGAAACCACATCGCCATGAGAACCAAAGCCGCAACAGCTACAACTTCCCATGCCATAACGCTCATACCTTCTTTAAATGCAGACCCATTCAACCCAACCATCTGTTCCGTCGAAAGATTTGTTAACAACAAAGATCCGGCGATTACCGGGTATGTCAAACTTCTGCCAGCAAGGAAAAAACCATCTTGGGATGTTGTTTCCCGTTTTCGTACAATCAGCCAGGTTCCAAACGCTACTAAGGCTGTGAAGAAAAGGAACGATATAATAGTAATTGCAAACATGATAGGCTCCTTTCGTTGCAATAAATACACTAACCCATTATAATCTATCACATGCAAATCTATTTTTCAATGCTAAAATGATTTTTTTTGTCATTATTTATGTGTTTATCATTCGCTATGGCAATTGTCATTGACATACAATCAAAAAAAATAAGCTATGTTGTTTTTTTGCACTTGTCTTTATATTCCAGTTTTACCAAAACATAAAAAGCACAACTTTGCAGGATATAAATTACAAATCCATGCAAAGTTGTGTATGCTGAATTTTTAAACAACAGCAAGGACCTCCACTTCAACCAATGCGCCTTTCGGCAAAGCAGATACAGCAACACAACTGCGGGCTGGTTTGCCTGTGAAGTATTTTGCATATACAGTGTTAAACTCGGCAAAGTCATTGATGTCGGCAAGAAAACAGGTCGTTTTTACAACATCTTCAAAAGTTGCTCCTGAAGCAGAAAGCACAGCTGAAATATTGTGCATTACTTGTTCAGTTTGCGTTTTGATATTATTTCCGACAAGGTTTCCGCTTGCCGGATCAAGTGCGATCTGTCCGGAACAAAAAAGCAAGTTTCCTGATTTTACTGCCTGCGAGTATGCTCCGACTGCTGCCGGAGCATTTTTTGTTGTGATGATTTCTTTCATAAAAATCTCTCCTAATTCAATATCTGATATCCGGCATTGGATATTGCCTGCCGAATCTGCATAAGCTGTTCTCTGTTCCTTGTCTCCATTTTGATGTGAAGGAAACAACCAATAATGTCCGCATGTTCACCACCCGGATCGTGCCGGACTTGGATGACATTTGCGCCGCAATCGGCGATGATTGCAGATACTTCCCGCAACTGACCGGGCTTATCCAGCATGGCGATTTTCAATTCTGCCACTCTTCCGCTTGAAAGCAATCCACGGTTGATGACTCGGGAGAGGATATTGACATCAATATTTCCCCCTGAAACGACTGCACAGACTTTTTTTCCGGAGAGTTCAAGTTTCTTTGCCAATACTGCCGCTACGCCGACTGCCCCGGCTCCTTCAGCAACCAGTTTTTGCTTTTCCATCAAAGTCAATATGGCACTTGCTATCTCATCATCACTTACTGTCAACATGCCATCCACATATTTACAGCACAATTCTCTGGTCAGATCGCCCGGTTTTTTCACCGCAATACCGTCAGCAAAGGTGGAAACTTTATCTAGTGTAACGCTCTGCTTTTCAGTAAAAGCCTTACACATTCCTGATGCACCGTCAGCCTGAACACCGTAAACTTTGACATCCGGTTTCAGTTGTTTCATTGTAAACGCGACTCCGGAACACAATCCGCCGCCGCCAACCGGAACCAACACGGTATCAACATCGCGGAACTGTTCAAGTATTTCAAGGGCAATCGTTCCCTGTCCGGCAATGACATCTTCATCGTCAAAAGGATGAACGAAGATACCTCCTGTTTTTTTGCAATACTCATCAGCCGCGAGGTAAGCATCATCATAAACGCCGTCAACAAGATGAACTTCTGCTCCAAGTTTTCTTGTTGCCTCCACCTTAGAAATGGGGGCGATACTTGGCATAAAGATAACAGCCTTGCGATTGAGTTTCCCGGCAGCAAGGGAAACTCCCTGCGAGTGGTTCCCGGCTGAACAGGCGATAATTTCCCGGTCATCCTGCGGTAAAGAAGCTATTTTGAAAAACGCTCCCCGCAGTTTGAAAGAGCCTGTCAGCTGCAAATTCTCCGCTTTCAAACGGAAGTCGCAATCTTCAGTCAGTCCGTTGCCCTCTATCA
>JAZQYS010000530.1:0-2669 GCA_045633645.1 Victivallaceae bacterium
TATTGTTGGAGTCGGCTGCATACTTCAACTTTTGAAAACTTGCGGTGTCAATATCAAGACTGCGTGCGTGCTTTGAGATGTTGTCAAGTTCGTTAATGACCTGTTTGCAGGAATTTATGCCGACATAGGCAAGAGCAGCACCTGCCACAACCTTTGCTCCTGTGAAAGCCTTGCTGATCCCTGCAGATGCAGAAGCAAATCCTGACTTGATCCGGGAGACGGTTGAACTGGCGGCGTTCCGGATGGAGTTAAATGCCCTTTTTGCCGGACCGTCGTTGACTTTGGGAGTAATGACAGGAGCAACGGAGCCGGATTGTCTTGCTGCTTTACGTGCAAGACCAACATTCAGCAATGCGGAATCAGCCGCTTGCCCTTTGGTTTTGCCTAAACTGGTCAAATTGGTCATAATAGAGCGCTGCTTTTCCAGTTCCCTGGTGGCGGCTCTATGTTCTTGGGTTCCTTCTTTGGTAGAATCAACGGCACGTTGAGCATCTTTAACAACCTGTGCCTGAAGTCTGATCTTCTCCTGAATCTCTTTTTTTTCAGCCTCAACTGCGGCAAGCTGCTGCTTTGCAGTTCTGAGCGTTTCAAGGTCTCCCCGGCGATCACCGGAGCCGCCTTCGGCGAGGCGTTTCTTAATACGCTCACCGGTCTTATTCAGTTCTTCAAGCTGCTTTTGTGCCTCCGCAGTCTCAGCGGAAAATTTGATTTTTACTTCAGCCATAAAGGCTACTCCTTATCTTTAGCCGCCTTAAGCAGACGGATTATGTCTTCTTCATCGTAGGGACGTTCTATGCCCTTGGTTCCTGCCCGTTTGGCAAGCGCCGCGGCAAGGTGTCCTAATTGGGTCATCGGCGTTCGCCAGAGTGTTTCAAAGGGCGAAAGACCTGCTTCGGCGCCCATGGCGCACAAACTTCCCATTTTTTCGCCGTCAAAAATAAAAGGAGACGGCTCATCCTCCTGCCCTGGCGGGATCATACGGAACCCCTCCCAGGGAGATGTATGCAAGAAAGTAATAAGTTCAGGCAAGTCAAGGATCAATCCTTCTCCGCCTGAGCGTTTGACAAGATCTGCGCCCTCGTCAAGAAGGCGCGAATCATCGTGATAGACAAGCCGCTCCACCGCTGGAGCGGCTTGTTCTCTTTGGCAGCAGATCCAGACGGCTCGTGCAAGTTCGTTGAACGAACACCCCCATGGATCACGGAAAAATTGACAATCTGTCAATTCCCAGAGTGCGAAAACTCCCAGAGTCGGCGGCAGAATGTCCAGAGATTGAAAGCGGCGGCTTGTTCCCAGAAATGAAAACATTTCCGCAACATAATCGATCTCCGCTTTTCGGCACTGCCCTGCCTCAATGGCTATAACTCCGGGAATGTTCAGCATTTTGTCAACCCTCAGCTGTAGGTTCTGCAGGTGTAGGTTCTGCAGGTGTAGATTCTTCATGATCAGGAAGGATGCGCTTGGTCAAAGTTGCTTTGCAGAAGTCGTTGTTTGCTTCGGCAATATCGACTTTGGTGATGACTTCTCCTCCGGACTGCAGCGAAGTTACAAGAGCTTCTGCGGCGGCAATGTCTTCGCAGAAATAGGTCACAGTCACTTCTTTGGCGACGCTGTGGACGCACTGGTTGACAATTTTGCCGTCCTCATCGATGAGATCGGCGGTGGATCCGGAAACGGATGTGTTTTGGCTCTGGCGATACTTGATATCAGAGGTGCCGCTGATGCCGTAACCTGCAGGTTTTCCCATAATTAAACTCCTTTTTGAATTAAAAATGAATAAATGCACGAAGTGTGCAACTACGAACTAAAAAATTATCTGCGGAAAGATTGACCGGTCCCCAGCCTTCGCAGATGATGGCGCAGCCGGTGCCGAGTTCAAGATCAGCCGTCCGGATCAATCCTTCTATTTTGGAACAAGTGCTGTCAAGATCTTGCCGATCGGTGTCAACAGTAGCAGCTGTTCTGACGGTGACGGCGCCTTTTAAAATCTGCCGTCCAAGTTCCGGAGCGGTCTCTCTTTCAGCGTGAACGTATACCGCAACGGGTGCGGATAAAAGTGCTGAATCGTTATCGCCCCAGATTTTGACCGGAATAGTTCCCGTTTTTGTCTGCAAATATGCAGAAAGAGCGTGTTCAAATCCGATGCATTGGCAAGTTTCAGAGGACATTTGCAATCTCCTTTTCAAGACGTTTGCAGGCGTGAGTCAAGCCTGTGTTGACAACTCTTAAACCGGCAGCCTGACCGACCTGGCTGATGTAGTCCGCCCGGTTGGCTATTTCTGCCGTATTACTGCCGGGAGCGGCAGCAATGGCTTGCGAGAGCTGAGCCGCAAGTGTCGGACCACGTCCGGCAAAGGGGAAACTTGCCGGGACAACTTGCGGCATCGGCTGTCCCAAATCAACCAGAGCCCCCGCCCAGCCGTACCGTGCTGCGCCTCTGTTCATGATTGCAGAGAACTTCTCTGCTTCACTTCGGGAAGAAAACAACTTCACTCCCCTCTTGCGGCGGGTACGGTACTTGACACGGAACTTCCACTGGTTGTCCCAGCCGGTCTCCTGAATCGGGCGGAATAGCTTATCTTTGGGGATAGTCTTGCGCCCTTCTGCCGGTGGTGTCGCTTTGGCGGCTGCCTGAGCAAACTTAATGGCAGAACTGTTCAACAATTCCG
>JAZQYS010000531.1:0-9335 GCA_045633645.1 Victivallaceae bacterium
AACCGAGCCCCTGGGGCGTAACAGAGTTTCTGCTCAGAGGCAGAAAATGGGCAAGAGAACAGTACGCCCAAACTGATCGCAAAAAACATTTCCCCGTTCTGCTGCCGGGTATGGCACAATTCCGCACCGCCGCAGCCATCTGCGGATTGGAAACGATTGCAGAAAATACGCACAATACCCATTTTGAAGATTCAATCGGCATGGCCTCGGACTGGGGCAGTGTCAATACGATTCAGGAAATTCCGTACAAGGCACTTGTTCCCCGCAACACACAGGGAATACTCGCCGCCGGACGCTGTATTTCAGCTGAGGGATATGCCTGGGAACTCATCCGTTCAATTCCCGCCTGTGCCGTTTCAGGAGAAGCTGCCGGAATTGCGGCGTCTCTCTGTGTCAAACAAAATATTGATCCGCAAGACCTTTCAGTTCCCGAATTGCAGCAGCTGCTGCGGAAACGCAACTGTAAACTCACCCTGCATGAAGCCGGACTGCTTTACCGCGATGAACCGGGGGCAAGACCATCATCCCTGAAAAAAACATTCCATTAAAAATATGAACAAATCTCTTTCAAAACAATACAGTGTCAACTGGCATACCCTGGAGCAGACACACGATCTTTCTCTGCCTGATTGGGGACCGTATTCGTCTCAAACTTTCGGCTTGTCGCATTTGCATGACAAGGAACGCGGCAGCCGTCTGGACATGGTGCTTATTCCGGGCTTTTACCGCAGACCGCTGGCTCTGCCTGATGCCCGCAGACCCAGCGGCGGTATTCCCTGGCGGTGTTCAGATGATTTGAAACAGTTTTCTTACCGCCAGCAGTTGGAATGGAAAGATAAAGTTTACGCAGATTTGGAGTTTATAGAGTGTTCTGAATCAGCTCATCTGCTCCGCTGCCGTTTGAATAACGCCACCAAGCACAAGCAGGATCTTGCCGTACACCTGCTGACCCGTTTGATTCCGTTGAGAACGCATTACTGTTCTGTTCCGGATGCGTTGGAAATCATTCATCCCGAACTGCCCGGCTGCGGTTTGAACAGTGATTTGCTCCATCCTGAAGAGGTGCTTTCTTCTGAATTGATTCTGCAGGATTCGGTTTATTCCTTAAAAGCAGGAATGACGGCAACTTTTCATGCACAAAATGATCTGACGGGAAAACAACTTTATCTTTACTGTCAGAAACAAAATGAAAATTGGCAATTTATTCTTCTGCCGCCAACGACAGGGAAAACAGTCCAGTACACTTCTTCTGAAGATATCAGAATCAACCGCCTCGCCGTTCTTCCTGAAGGCGGCAAAGCAGAGTTGATTTGTGAACAGGCTTCTTCTGAAGTCTTTGCTGAAAAAGTGGATACGGGCAAATATCTGCTCTGTTTCAAAACAACCGGCGACTGCTACGGTATATGTTCGGTAAAAACGCCGTCATTTCACAGGAGTTATCTTTCTAAAAATCTGATTTCGACATTCACTTATTGTGATTACGTTCTTCAGAAACATCCCGGAGATAAAATCTATGAACCCGGCGGTACGGAAGGTGCTTTTGATATAGCAATTCAACCCGTTACCTTGGCTCCGGATACCGAAGAATGTATTGATTTTTACGTCTGGAACGGAACGGAAAAGGAAATCCGCAAAATATTGCAGACAGGAACACTCCCGCAAATTCCTGCTCCTGATATTATGACTCTTCCGGTAAGTCCCTATACGTTCAGCATGGAACGGATGGCATCTGTCATCATGACCAATGTGGTTTTCCCCATCCGCTGCAACGGCAAATATATCCGCAATCACACCCCCGGACGGCTCTGGAACTGCCTTTACACATGGGATTCCGGCTTTATCGGATTAGCTCTGCTTGATCTCAACCTGCAGAGAGCCATTGAAAATTTGAATGCTTATCTGACGGAAAAAGGCAATACGGAAAATGCATTTGTCCTTCACGGCACTCCTCTTCCGATGCAGATTTTTCTTCTCTTTGAACTGTGGAACCGCACCTGCGACAAAACGCTGCTGCGCCATTTCTACCCCCGCGTAAAACAGATGTATGATTATCTGGCAGGACACACCCCCGGTTCAAGTACAAGAAAACACTGTAACAAACCCTTTATCTGCACCTGGGACTACTTTTACAATTCCGGCGGCTGGGACGATTATCCGCCCCAGTGGACACGGCTGCAGAATAAGGAAAAAGACCGTGTAATCCCGGCAATCTCCACTTCGGCGATTATCCGTTCTGCAAAATCGCTGCGCTTTCTGGCTGAAATCCTCGGCGAAACAACGGAACAATTCGATCAGGATATTCAGGAATTGACGCAATCTCTGCAGGAATATTCCTGGGACTCTGAAGCGGAGTATTTCAGTTATGTCACAGTAAATGAACAAGGTGATCCCGACGGTTTCTTCAGATACAAAGACGGCACAAATTACAATATGGGACTGGACGGAACTTCGCCCTTGATTGCCGGTGCCGTCACACCGGAACAGAAAGAAATTTTATGGCAGAAACTTCAATCAGAGAAACATCTCTGGTGCCGTGCCGGAATTTCAACAGTGGATCAATCCGCCCCGTATTTCACGCCTGACGGTTACTGGAACGGCAGTGTCTGGTTTCCGCATCAATGGCTTTTGTGGAAAGCGGCGCTGAATGACGGCTTGGAACGTTTCGCTGAAAAAATTGCCTCAAACGCATTAAAAATCTGGGAACGTGAAACTCATAAGAATTATGCCTGTTATGAACAATTCAGTGTCACCTCAAGTTTCGGCATGGGCTGGCATCACTTTTCAGGATTGTCTTCTCCGGTCATCTGCTGGCACCGGGCATATTTTGAAGAAGATGCGCTCACAGCAGGCTATGATGTTTTGATCACTTCCCGGACAAAAAGTTCATGGAATTTGAAAATTGCGGGAAACTCCGGAGAAAAAACCTCTTTAATTTACGGTGGAACCCCCAAAGAAATCAAGTATCAGGGCAAAAAGATTCATTTCCGCAAAACATTCGGACATTCGGAGGTTTTCAATCTGCCGAAAAACACCGAAGGTCTTTTGGAAATTCATTGATTTTAACGTCTGCAGGAAAAGCAGCACCTAATGCCATTTTTACGGTAATGAATCGTTAAAAAATTGAATTGGTGCCATTTTGAATAAATTGTTTAAAATGGCACCGATTCTTATTTTCAGCCCACCGAACTTTATGATTCAGGCGGACACAACGCTTTACTGAATCCTGTAATTGATACTCCAATTGACAGAAGAGTTACTTTCTGTCAGAATCGTAAGCGTTCCGATTTTGTCCTGACACTGCCAGTTGCCGCCGGTACAGCCGGTGACTTCCACGCCGGAGGGAATGTAGAAAGTCAGCACACACGGCTCTTTGCCGATACATTTTGTCCGGCCGGAAAGACGACAATTGTCTCTGTCAATCTCAAGCGTTTCAAGTTCGTATCCGCCCTGGGTCAGGTGACGGCTGCTGGATATCAACAGCGGCTCATTTGCTTTTTCAACAGGTGTTATGCGCAGAACAACCGTGTCAAAGGCTGCAATCTCCAAATCCAGTTTCCGGGTGTATATGCCAAGAAAACGCTTGTTCCAGTAATCATAAACGGCATAAGATTTATCCATATCCAGACGGCAGTCCGCTGCAAGATCAAGCGTAATATTCAACTGTTCAGCGTCCGTGTTCATCACGGCGGCGACCTGCCAGTCTCCCCAGGGACGGGCAAAGGTATTGAGCAGAATACGCTCTTTGCCGCCGGGATGTTTGGCTGTAAGATCCACAGCATGACTGTCCACAACGGGAACAATCCGGCGCAGCATATCCAAGCGGCTTGCATCGTACTCCCTGAAGCGGTCACCGACGGTCAGCATGACTCCGGACAGACCGTAGAAGGAAACCCGGCTCCGGACTTGAGGCAGCGTACAATATTCAGACCGCAATACGATGTTATCGCAATCGCAGTAGAATATCGTATTATGCATCCAGTAAAAATAGAAGAGACGGTCAACAGCAAAATCAATAAATTCAAACCAGCCGAATACGTCTCCGCCGACGCGGGCGGCATTGAAAACATCCGTTCCGACAGCAATGGCATCTTCGTTGGCTGCGTTGCAGAAAAGCATGAAAATATCATCTCCCAGCACCTCTCTGGCACGCTGTTCCAATTTGTGCAGTGCTTCATCAAGAGGAACGGCGGGATCTGAAAAATGTTCACGGAGATCTTCCCAGATACGCAGCGTGGAAGTCAGACAGTCCCATTTTACCGCAGCATATTCCCACGCCTTGACCTGTTCAAACACCGCAGGAATATAGTCATTTATCACCTCTTCACGGGTGGGATCACACCACCATTGACCACTCCAGGAACGTTTTTGGGGAAGCACACAATCCGGATGCGCTTCAAACCATTTATTCATCCGTCCGTCATTGGTCGGAGCAACCCAGAGAGCAGGAATACAGCCGTTTTCTCTGATCTTTTGCGCAACGTATTTCATACCGTTGGGATAAACAGATTGCCGCGGAAAGAAAATATCACTGTTATCCTCTCCGCGCCCGGAATGACTGGCATGATACCACTCCCAGTCCACCCATGAAACCAGATTTTCGCAATAATCGCCCAGAAGTTTTTTCATGGCAGCCGTATTTTCAAGAACCTCTTTTTCGGAAGCCTCAAATTTGACTGAATACCAGGTCATCCAGCCGACGGGCGGCGTGGTGAACCAGTTGCGTTTGTCAATGGGTGAGTAAGGAATATGGAACTTTCTTTCGCAGTAATTTTCCTCCACATGAAGACGTAAAATCGTGACAGGAACCTCCGGATGCATACCAAATTCAAAGGCGTAGGCGTTTTCTTTCCAGTCAAAGGAAAGTTTGAGATCGCCGCGGGGAATCAAATGCAGAAGCCGATCCTGTTTGCGGTCAAAGAGAGCGTCATCTCCGGCATGAACAGCCGGTCCGGAACTGCAGTGCAAAACGGTGGAACGCGAGTCATATTCTCCGGCAAAAGTATCTTTTTCCGGATTATCTCCCCAACGGAGCAGACCGACAAATTTGATATGAGCCGCAAGGTCAAGTTCAACAGCAGCTTCTTCATGGTTCATGTTGAAAAAAATATCAAAACAGCAGCGGGGATCATCCTTGCTGCGGAAACTGAACTTCCATGTTCTGAAGTCAACAATGTTGCGCCTTCCGTGAGCAAGATTGGTGATCTCCGGTTCAGGCAGTTCAGGAAGAGGTGAGCCGTCTTTGAAGACGATTCTTCCCCGGTCAATCAGAACTTTTTCGTGCTTATCTCCGAAGCTGTGATAAAAACAGCGGATTCCCGCAGTTGCAGTATCCAGTTCAAGAGAGAAATTTTTATAACTGAAATAACGTTTGGACATAAAAATAATCCTTTATATATGACCAATCCCCGGAGAAAATCCCCTCAGGAAAGTTGCAAAATGCGCTCAGAGTCTCGGGCGCATATCTTTTTGTGTCAAATGCTGCAGATAGGAAACATGTCCGTCTGCAAAAGTAAACGGTGTCTGCCTGTCGTGAGACGCATAGCCGCCGAAATATGTATCCATACATACCTGCTGATAACAGATATAGAAATAATGAGCATTCATTGTGATATTTTTCACAGCAGAATATTTCCAGGTATCTCCGAAAACAGGATATGCAGAAAGAGATTTGTTGCGGAGACCTGAAAGTTTTCCTATGCAGCTGTCTGCGCCGTTATGATAAAGCGCGCAGTTGCCGCAGGCTTTCTCTTTTCGGGTGCAATAGTCTCCCAGAAAAGGATTATATCCGTATGACAATGCGATTTTGTAACTGGCATAACTGGAATAGCCGTTCTGCCGTAAAAACCCATACTGATCCCGGGCAAGAGGACATACAAGATGGTTCAGCAATTCTTTGTTGCGGTTCGGATTCCACGCCGTCTCTGAATGAACAGGGAAATTGGAACTTTTGGAATAAATCAATCCGAAAGACCAGTCTCCGGTTGCCTGAGCCCAGCGGTTGATCATCGGCAGAACATTGCCGTCATTGGAATCCATATAAAACTGCCAGTAACTGCCCAGACTCTTCATCTGGTTGATGCATCCGGTAGATTTTGCCTTGTCTCTTGCCTTGCTCAGCGCCGGCATCAGCATCGCCGCAAGAATAGCGATAATGGCAATTACAACCAACAGTTCAATCAGCGTAAAAGAGTGCTGAAAACGACGGATTTTTGAGGGATGCTTCTTTCTTTCAACCATGATGCTTTTCCTTTTTTTTATTTTTGGGAAATACGAATATAGTCTTTTATTTATTCCATGGATAAACAATCCGACGCAGCCGGATATCCGTTATATGACAGACATCCTGCTCATCAGGAGCAAACATACCGCTTGAAACACCGACATTGACAATCATGTATTTCATTCCGGCAGGGACTTCAACGATGACAGCCGCATGACGCCAGCCCTTTGAGTCCGGTTTTCCCGGTGAGGTCTTAACTTGAGAGTAACGCATAAACTTATTTTTCTGATCGCGGAAGTTGCAGGAGAAAGTTGCGCTCAGGGAATTTCCCTGATATTTTACTCTGCCCGTCAAAAGAAGAAGTTCTCCCGGACGGATATTGTAAAGAGTCTGAATGACGGTTCCTTTCGCCGTTCCACGGAAAGCTGCGCCCTCTTTTTCAAGAAGGATTTTCCCTTGTTTTTTCCGGTTGTCCTGCCAGCTGAACCAGTACGATGCCCCGAAGTGACAGGTATCCGGTTCAGGATTTCCCATCTGAATACCGGGGGTGAAATTGCCGTTTTTCAGCAGGTTTTCACCGGCAGAGAAACGGGCTGCAGCTGCGACAGGATCTTTTCCGGCAAACAACACCGCTTGCAGGTGCGGATATTTTTTATACCAGTCCCTGCCGGAACAGTTGAGAAAAACATAGCTGTCCGCTGTTTTCATACCGGATTGGATATCCTCACGGAGTTCAGATATTCTATCCGGCGCATAATAATTTAAAGCCAGCGGAACGGCAACGCCGGAAATGCGGAATAATTTATCCCGGGCTATGTCAGGCACAACTCCCGGCGCATTAAGATAAAACGCGGCTGCCACTTCACGGAGATCAGCCATCCTTCTGCCTGAAAGAATCTGTCCGTTGCCGTCAATGATTTTAACTGTATTGGGAGCCCCCTCAAGAACTCCGGAAGCAAAATCAGCCAGAAGAAACATATCATCCGCCGGGGAAACATCTTTTAATCCGTTCAGCCACAACGTGAAAACAATTTCAATACCGGGACAGTTCTCCGCTGCCGTTTTTATCCACTCCCTGCCACGATTCCTCACCTGACGGCGTACCGCGTCAACAGAATATTTTCCCCACGGTCTGAAAGCAAAAGGCAGCCGGGCATTTTGAGAGCGGGTATCCAGCACAAGTCCCCGGCATCCCGTCTGCCGCACAAGACGGCAGAGCCGGGCATAGTAGGCAAGAGTTTGCTGCCAGGTGCGCTCATCAAACCAGTCGGAACTTAAAACAGCAGTATCGGTTTTAAGGAAATTATATCCGGATTTTTTAAACTTATCCGGAATTTTGACAGAACCGTTTTTCCCTGCATTCAGCAAGATTCCATCAAAGACATGATGAGCTCCGAGCGCGGCAGCGTTGCCGGAAAAAATCAATTTTCTTTCCGGCTCTGTCTGAAGCGTCTGCGCACAGACTGCGGAAAACAGCAGAAAAAGCGGCATACCGATTTGAAAAACTCTTTTCATCATGTTTCCCACACCTGTTTTCTCTTATTTTTTTCTGACTGCCGGAACTTTGGCGGCGGCTTTTGAAGCGGGAGCAGAAAGTGTATCCCAGGGATAGACGACCTTATGAATCCGTGCGTCAGTGAATCGGCAGAAGGAACCGGGAGTAAAACCGTATTTTGAACCGGAAACACTGCATCCGAAAGTAATGGAGCCGACCTCAACTCCTTGCGGGATATCGACAATCAGCACAGCCTGCTGCCAGTTATCTGCCCCTGCCGGACCGAATTTCGCCCGCATTTTATAATTTGATAAAATTCTATTCTTTTTATCCCTGAAAAATGCGGTGACAGCAGGAGTCATACAGTTTCCTTTGGTCTGCGCTTTAACGGCAAAGACATAGCGTTCACCCGCCTTGAATTTGCTTCTTAAAGTCTGAGTCACTGAAGCATGGGTAATATCCGTAAACAGAATACTTTTGCTCTCACGGGTGATTTTACCGGTATTTTTCTTTTGATCCAGCCATATACTCCAATTCCGGACATTATAGGCAAGATTGGACTTTTCCGCATAACGGAGAACAGCTTTTTCAGGCTCTCTTCCGGCTTTGATAACCTCTTTGACAAAGGGGATTTTCTTGTGCCAGTCAGGATAATTCTGATAATGCTGTCCGGGCCAGAAAGTACCTGTTTCCGCCCAGATCCATGCGTATTTATCAGAATGTTTCAAGCTCAAAGTCACGGCATTCTGCAGAGCTTTTACACGATTGGGAGTTCTTTCCCAGTTATTGAAACTGCGCTTGCCGGAAATAAAACTGTCAAGATAAAGAGATGTTGCAAGGGTGGTCTGCCGGTGAAATTTATTCAGATTTTCAGGCGCAATCAATTTAAAGGTAAAGTGATAATAGTCCGAAACGATTTTGGCATATTCTCCGGGGAACAATGCTCTGTAACCCGGGTCTTCATTGCCGTCATGAATGACCATGGTCTGCGGCAGAACATCGTACATACCGTTGACAAAATCAGGAAGAAGGAAAAACGAAGAATGCCGGGTATTATGGTGGCAGTAAGAGAGCCAGTGGAAAGTAAAAATTTCCATATCCGGATACTCCTGAGCCAGGGTCTTTATCCACTCCTGTCCTCTCTTCCTCACCTGCGCGCGAACCTCTTCAAGAGAGTGTTTGCCTTTGGGACGGAAGGAAAAGGGCGCATCTGTTGAATTGGGATAAGCCTCCACATCAAAAGCGATACCCCGGCAGCCGGTCTGTTTGGCAAAGTATGCACACATTCTGAAATGGTTCAATGCCCGTTTCCAGGCATCGTCATCAAACCAGTCCGCGGACATGGTGGAAGTCGTCGTCGTAAGGAAATTGTGCTTGAAACGCGTAAATTTCAATTTGCTGAACGCTTCAATCCAGGGTTTGAAATCCTCTTTTTCAAGCTGCACGGCATTTTTATCTTTCATCCGCGCCTGTGTCACAAAATAACGGACTGTTTTACCGTTGCGTTTCAATTCAAAAATCGGATGAAGTCCCAAGCCGTCAAAGGGCAGATCCTGTTCCAGTTTTTCAACCGGAACCTGCCAGCCTTTCAGGAACTGCGGTACTTTCCAGCCGAAATAC
>JAZQYS010000532.1:0-2918 GCA_045633645.1 Victivallaceae bacterium
GTGTGCCATACTTCGTGCGCCAGCAGAAAACGCCGCTCTGCAACTTTCAGGGAGAAGTAAAACTCTGGATTGACAAAGATATTTTTTCCGTCAGTCGTTGCAGTAGGACAACGGCTGTCGATGACCGGAACGAGATTCTGACGGATAAGTATTCCGCCGATAAAAGGTTGATCCATCAGCAGACGTACCCGGTCAAACTCCAAAGATTGCGCAGTTTTCTTTTTGAGTTCCTGTTCTTGAATATTTGGCTCTCTGAAATCCATTATCTTGCCGCCTTGGTAAATGCTGTACCGTGTTTTTTCTGCCACTCCTGAAACCGGGGATGACTGTACAATTTTTTGGCTCCGCTGCAATGTTTACCGCCATTAATGGCATCCATCATCAGCAATGCGGCAAAATCACTGCTCAATGCGAGGGATATACGGTAAAAACCATCCAGTAATGCGGCACTTTCGGCTTCAGTTTTACTCCGCCATACAAAGTATGCCACGCTGGAACACAAAAGATAACGCACATCCGCCCGCTCCGGAATGATCACTTCGATCGCAGGGTCAAGCATCATTTCCCTGACATTGAAATTCTGTATGGTTTTGCAGAAAGAAATAAACTCGATCCCAGCCCGGTTGCCGACAAGACCGTAAACCGCACTGCGGATCAAATCCGTATCATCATGCAGAATTTTCATAACACTGCTGACGCGTTCCCAACTGCGCGGAGTCGGCCAGCCCCGTTCCAGATTTTCATCGGTTTGATTGAAAAGCATTTGCGGACGGAAACGGATAAATCCTGTCACCGCCGGATGAATTTCATTTTTTCCCGCCCAATAAAGCCAATTATTCACATCACACTCCAACTCAACGTGCATAAAGCGGTTGGCAAGTGCGCTGGATATTGTTGCGGCAACTGCCCGGTCTGTAATACGGTTTCCTGCGGCACAAATATACCAGTTGTCCGGAACTTTGTATAGTTCTCCCAAACGGCGGTCAAGAATAAATTCATAAGCCGCAACCTGTAAAGAACGGTCGGCGGCAGTCAATTCGTCAAATAATATGATACCTTTGCTTTCCGGATCACGGGGCCACTCTGCAGAAACTCGCCACTCTACGCCGTTATCAGTTGGCACGGGCAAACCGCGGATATCCACAGGCTCACGCTGGGCAAGACGGACATCAATAAAACCCACACCATACTCTTGAGCAAGGTTGCGGATCAAAGTGGATTTCCCCACACCCGGCGCCCCCCAGAGCAGCAGAGGCGGCAGTTTGTCAGCAGAACTTTCTCCTGACCACAGTGCATCGAGAAAACGGCGTAAAAGTGTTTCTACATTATTGATCGACATTGTGTTGTGCATATCCATTGCCATAAATCATTTCCTTTCATATTTTATTGGCAAAATGTTTGATCGTATCGTTACAGGAAAATCCGGCAAGATTTTTTTCATCAGGATCCAATCCCTTGTTACAGAGAAAACCAAAGCGGTTCAAACTTCCGTTCAGCAAATCGTGTACCAATGCCGGGAAAAGCAAGGAGTTGCCAGCTTTATCGCGAAGAGTCAAATCGGCTGATTGAAAGAATTTGAAAAAAATATTGTCAGGACTTTCCAAAGCAATAAAAAAAGGCATCTTCTTTTTCCCTGGCAAGTTGGTCAGTTCATCAGGAGAAATATCGCACAATTCCTCCAGAAAAATCCATTTTTCATTAAAAAACTGCTCTTTCAAAAAGAGTTTGGCGTTTGCTTTATCCATACTTTTGTAGATCATATATGTTGCCGCATCTTCCACGCCGTCAGCGAAAAGACCTTTGTATCGACCTTTTTCAGGAGAATAAAAAGCGTGCAGCAGATGCTGCCATTCCGTGGGCGTGGGTATATGTTCCAATTTGAATTGAGCTATGTCAACTTTATAATCATGGAAAATATCAGACACATATATTTTTCCCCAATCAAGGAAACGCGCCAAATGCGGCAGTTTTGCCAGTATCGCAGTTTGACAGGTGGAAGTTGCTCTTTTCAAACGGCATTTTTCCGCAAATTGCGGTTGTGCGGAAAGCAAATCCACTAAATATAAGCCGTTCAATTTATTCCATTGACAAAATTCCGCAAACTGTGGCTGTCTGGCGAGCAGCCACGCCCACGCCGAACCGGTTATTTTGTTCCACGGACAACGGTATGCTAGTTCCGGAATATTTGCTAATAAGGATGCCCATTGATTTCCGTTCAAATTGTGAGCAAGATCAAAGAAATCAGCGTTATCCGGATTTTCTTTGAATATTCTGAGCAAATCCTCTATTCCGTAATCCAAAACATTGCCGTGTTTGATCAGGTGCGGATAATCGTGTATCAGTTGATCGATACATTGACAACCACCGAATGCCTGATCTCCGACAGTTTTTACGCTGTCAGGCAGCGTGATATATCTCAAATTGCAGCAGCCGAAAAACGCGCCCAGATATATCTCTTCCAACTTTCCGGGCAATTCTATTTTTGTTAAACTTGAACAGCGGTAAAAGGTCATCTGGCTGATGACCTTTATATTATCCGGTATATTGATCTGCTGCAAATTATGGCAATTCATAAAAGTTGCAAATCCGAGATCGGTCAGAGTTTCCGGCAGAATGACTTCACTCAAGTTCGGAGAGTCGGTAAAAGCACCGATGCCGAGTGTGGTCACGCCATCTTCAATAATGACCCGACGGGCCTGCTTTTTTTCTTCATCTGTCGTGGAATAAAATGTATCTTTATTGAGAACCAAAGTCCCGTTATGAATCATAAAACCACCATTCCGTTTCAATTTTTTTATTTTTCATTCTCTTATGCCGGACTTTTCAGAAAATCTTATGCCGGAATATAAGATTTTTTTGTTTTTTCAGCATAAGAAAGTCGGATCGTAGCCATGTCGTTCTGTGAGCCAAGGAGTTGT
>JAZQYS010000533.1:0-2876 GCA_045633645.1 Victivallaceae bacterium
ACGAAACTGCCGTCCATCACGTCCAGATGGAGCATATCGGCACCGGCAGCTGTGACTTCAGCGATGTCCTTATCCAGATTGCCGAAGTCGGCAGCCAGCAGGGAGGGGGAGACCAGAACTTTGTCGGTCGGAAGAGTTCTCAAATCGTATTTCATTTTTTTGTTCCTTTTGTTTTTTTGTTTTACAAAAATTGTTTTCCTGAAATATACACGCTTTTTCTGTGTTTTACAACTTTTATTTCACTTGTATCGGCTCAGAAATGCAGATTTCCCGATCAATTCTTGACATTGTTCCTTAAAAAGTGTATATTTTATAACACAACAGTTCAACCAATGGTATTTCTGTTGTCGCAAAGAACGGAAATGCTGAAAAATTTACGGAGTGTTTTTATGAGTGTTGCAGTTGTCATGGGAAGCAAGAGCGATCTTGATATCGTCCGCGGAGCATTTGATGTGTTGAAGGAATTCGGTATTCCCTTTACCGGCAGAGTTCTTTCAGCCCACCGCACCCCTGAGGAGGCCGCCGAATTTGCCGCCAATGCCGAAAAAGACGGCGTGAAAATCATTATCTGCGCAGCGGGAATGGCAGCGCATCTGGGCGGAGTTATCGCCGCACATACCACGCTGCCGGTTATCGGTATTCCGGTAGCTTCTGCGCCTTTTAACGGATTGGACGCGCTTTTTTCCATCGTTCAGATGCCTCCGGGAATTCCGGTTGCCGCTGTGACTGCCGGTAAAGCGGGCGGAAAAAATGCCGCCTTGTATGCCATTTCGATTCTGGCTCTGAGCGACTCTTCTCTTGCGGAAAAACTCAAAGCTTTCAGACTCAAACAAAAAGAACAGGTTCTTGCCGCTGACCTTGAACTTCAGAAGGAGTTGGCGGACTGATGAACTTCACGCATTTGATCGGAACAGTTGTCAAACTGACATTGCTTTTGACGCCTTTTTTCGTACTTGCTGTCTTTATCAGCAGCTGCGAGGGATGGCCGCAGAAAGAACGCAAGCAGCTGGCAGGCCGGATCGCCTTTGCCGTGCTGGTGATTTGCATCATTCTTTATCTTTGCGGAGAAAGTTTGTTCCGTTATCTGGGAATCGGTCTGGATGCGTTCAGAATCGGCGCAGGGCTGGTTCTCTTGCTCAACGGTATTTCTATGGTCCGTGACAATGTCGTTCCGGGACGGCATGTTGAAAGCGACGGCGATATGGCTGTCGTTCCCCTTGCTCTGCCGACGACCGTCGGTCCCGGCACCATCGGTGCGCTGGTGGTCATGGGCGCAGGCGACCGTGAATATCAGGCAAAAATCGTTGCGGTTCTTTCCATCATCATTGCCTCTGCGGTGATTTATGTGATTTTGAGATACTCTGAGTACATTTCAAAACTCATGAAGCGCAAAGGTATTGCCATCATGAGCAAATTGACCGGCATGTATCTGGTAAGTTTAGCCGCCCAAATCATTTTTGACGGTATCAGAAACTTTTTACTGGTCAAATAAATTTTTATCTTAAAGCACAAAAAAGGCTGCTGCGAAACATTTGGTTTGCAGCAGCTTTTTTGTTGAAAACCCAGTTCTCTGTATGGATAGATATTGCCGCCCGGGTACTGTCATCTCTAAAAAAAATACCTCGCTTTTCTTGAAAAGGGTTGGGGTTTGGGGAAGGGGAAAACCTCTTTTCTCGTGAAAAGAAGTTTTCCCCTTCCCCAAGAACCAGCTACCCTTATCAGGAAAATCAGTCTATATTTGAAGCGCGTTTGCCGTGGATGATTTGTCCGGGGTCTTTGGAGAAGTCCTGGAGCATGAAAGATATGCCGGTAAGTCTGTTTTCAAGTCTGATGACGGAGGTTTCAAGATTGTTGATAAAGGTCTTTAATTCAGCGTGGACTTCACCGGAATTCTTTTCTGCTTTATCAATCAGATTTTTGCCGGAGTGTAAAAAGCGGTTCAAGTTATCCAGCGTTTCTGTCATCTTTTTATTGGCGGTGAACTGCAGCAGACTTTGAGTACTTTTGTCAAGGTTTGAAAGGGCGGTGTTGATTTTGTCCATATTCTCCTGCGTGATGGTTGTTTCCAGGCGTCCTGTGGTGCGTTCAAGACTGCTGACGATACGTTCAAAACGCTGAAGGGCGTTGTCAAGTTCTTTTTTGTTGAGCAAAGTGTTGATGTTGTCAAGACTGCTGTTGATTTTGGTTGCAAAGCCGTTCCAGTCAATGGATTTCATCTCTTCAAGCATTCGGCTTACGTTCTGAATGGCGTTGCCGATGTGCGAGGGATTGGAGGGGATATAGCAGACTCCCGGCGGCAGATTCCTTTTTATTTTTTCATCAGCAAATGTGCCGTCAATGATGCCGGGACCCCGAACAAGTTCCAGATGGGAACCACCCATCAAACCTGAAGCATTGACAAAACAGCTGAGCATATTTTTTTTCAACATGGCGTCAAGGTCGTTCTGATCGAACACGCCGTCTGAAGAACCCGGGGCAAAGTCGTCTTTAAAGGCTTCTCCGAAAATATCAAAAGAGATGATGATTCTTCCGTCGCTGCCGCGCATGTACATTTTGGTAACTTTTCCGACGGGCATACCCAGGTATTTGACCGGTGCGCCGACATTCAGACCTTCAACTGAAGTAAAAACTTCTGTGACGGCATGGATACGCGGAGAGAAAAAACGCAACGCCCCGGCGGAAATAAATGCCGTAATCAGCAGAATAATTGAAATCAGGATAAAAGCTCCCAATTTAACTTTATTGGCTTCGTTCATAATAAAAAAGCAACTCCTTTTTTAACTTGGCTCTGTTCCCTATATGGGGACAGGGTACTTGTCCTTTTTTTAATACCTCGCTTTTCTTGAAAAGGGTTGGGGTTTGGGGAAGGGGAAAAC
>JAZQYS010000534.1:0-2066 GCA_045633645.1 Victivallaceae bacterium
GGAAATGTCAAGCGCCGGTGCTGAACAGATGATCAAAGGCGGTCTTGCCGATCACTCCGAAGCAACTGCCCGTCTGCATACGGCAACCCACCTGCTCCAGGCGGCTCTCCGCAAGATCCTCGGCGAACACGTTGAACAGAAAGGCTCCAACATCACTGCAGAACGTCTGCGTTTTGACTTCTCTCATCCCGAAAAGATGACTTCTGAACAGATTGCCGAAGCAGAAAAACTCGTCAATGAAGCCATCGCCCGCGACCTGGAAATCGTCTGCGAAGAAATGGACGTTGACAGCGCACGCGCTCGCGGTGCCATGGGTCTTTTCGGCAGCAAATACGGCGAAGTGGTCAAGGTCTACACCATGGGCGATGTCAGCTGCGAAATCTGCGGCGGTCCTCATGCTGCACGCACCGGCGAACTCAAGAGCTTCAAGATTCTCAAAGAAGAAAGCTCCAGCCGCGGCGTCCGCCGTATCAAAGCCGTCATCGGCGCTCCGTTGAACTGACGGTTTGAGAAAATCCGGAGAGAGGGGAAGAGAATGCCTCTCTTCCTCTCTCAAAAACTGAAGTACTTTTTTAAAGAGCAAATGATTTGAAAATAAAAGGAAAGGAGAACATGCAAAGATGAACGATTCTGATCTTGAAATTTCCAGCAAAGCCGGAAAATATCATGTCGTTGTCAGAGGCAGGGCGAATTTTGAATATGCCGTTCCTCTGCGGAATATTGCCAAGACCACCGGCGTTATTGAAGGTATCGCTTTTGATCTTGAAAACTGCACGGCAATGGACAGTTCTTTCATGGGAGTTCTTTCCATGCTTGCCCTGAGAATGATCCGCGAGAAAAAAGGTGCTGTTGAACTTTACAACGCCAAAGAGAATTTGCAGAAACTTCTTCAGGAATTGGGTATTCTCAAACTCTTTGCTCTCAAAGAAGGCAGTCTTCAGGGCGAAGAATTTTCCGGCAGTGAAAACAAAAAAGCCACGCTGCTGGATACTGCCCGTACGGTTTCCGAGGCACACAAAGCCCTGGTGGAAGCTGATTCCGCCAATGATAAAAAATTCGGTGCGGTCATTAAATACGCCGATGCCGATGTTGAACGCCTGTCAAAAAAAGACCAAAATTAAGATCGGAAGAATAAAATGCAAGGAAGATTGAAACTTGAGCGTCCG
Organism: Victivallaceae bacterium; assembly: GCA_045633645.1. GTDB lineage: Bacteria > Verrucomicrobiota > Lentisphaeria > Victivallales > Victivallaceae > UBA1784. Next base: position 1,167 of record JAZQYS010000534.1, read on the forward strand.
CTTGCCATTTTTGATATTGAAAGTACCGGTGTCGTACCGCAGCGCGACCGTATCGTTGAAATCGCTGTCATCAAACTCTATCCGGACGGACGTCAGCAGGAAACAGTCCGCCGTCTGAATCCCGGTATTCCGATTCCGCCGGGAGCGACTGCCATCCACGGTATCAGCGACGCCGACGTTGCAGATGCCCCCTCTTTTGCGGATATTGCCGAAAAACTTTTCAATTATCTTTCTGATTGCGATCTTGCCGGATACAATATCACCGGTTTTGACGTGCCGATTCTTGAAGAGGAATTCAAACGTGCCGGATACTCTTTCAAAGGAAGCGATCACAAAATCGTTGATGCCTACAATATTTTCTGCAAACTTTATCCGCGCACACTGACCGCAGCCTACAAATTTTTCTGCGGCAAAGACTTGGAAAATGCTCACAGTGCCTGTGCCGACACAACCGCAACACTTGAAGTTCTGCTGGGCGAAATGGAACGCCATCCTGAACTGCCTGATAATGTTGCAGGTCTTGCCGATTTCAGCGATCTTGCCGGTCCTGATGCGGTTGACAAAACCCGCCGTTTCAAATGGAGCGGCGACGAGGTGATTGTCAACTTCGGTAAAAATGCCGGAAGAACCCTCAAGGAGCTGGCTGAAAATGATCCGGGATTCCTGCGCTGGATTCTGCGCGGAGATTTTCCGGATGATGTCAAAGAAATTGCATCCAATGCCCTGATCGGTAAATTCCCGACACGGAACAATGGCTGAAAAGAAATTCAATTTAAGATGCCTGCTCTCTCTTCTGGACGACCCGGATGAGAGAGCAATCCAGCCGGTAATGGCAGAATTGCTGGCACACGAGGACGAACTTGATCCGGATATCATTGCCCAATATCAGGAGCAGGGCAA
>JAZQYS010000535.1:0-2012 GCA_045633645.1 Victivallaceae bacterium
CTATAAAATGATCAATTATCCGGATTCAGTGCCGCTGATTATATCTGAAATTGCAGATGACCGGTTGCCGGATAAAGACTTTATGAATGATCTTACAGAGGAAGTCCGGAAATGCGGTGAGAAAATTGATGAAAATTTCTGGTCAAAAATACAGCATATTCCCTATGGATACCGCAAAAAAGTAGAGCAGCCGCAACCGGTGCGGTTTATTGAACTTGGGTGTTGTTTTGTGCCGGTACTTGCTTTTGTGAATCATGGAGAAATGTGGATTCTTGAAAGCAGTTCTGTTGATTACTCCGGAGATTTGATCGCCTGTATTCACCGCATGTGGGTTTATAATAATCTGCACCGTGATCCGACAAAAGTCCGCTCAATTTATCTTGACAGGAATTACGAATTAAAACAACTGGATGATCTCCCGTCTGTCAGCGCGTTTCTTGCTGAAATCAGGGATGATATCCACAAAATGGTTGAAGCAGAAATGGAAGGTTTTATCTCATTGAGGGATTTTCCTCCTTCTCCGGGAGAAAGGTGCAGTACCTGTCAATTTTTCAAGTTTTGTCAAAAACGGGATACTTTTAAAGAAAACTCCTGAAAACATATATCAACATAAGGTTCAACACAGTAATATGAAATATATCGGAGCTCATGTCAGTGCTCAGGGGGGCGTTGAAAATGCACCGCTGAATGCTCAGATGATCGGCGCAACGGCGTTTGCGCTGTTTGTGAAAAATCAGAGACAGTGGAAAGCGGCTCCTCTGTCGGCGGAATCAATCCGCAAATTCAAGGAAAACTGTCAGAAGTTCGGATTTACTCCGGCTCAGATATTGCCGCATGACGGCTATCTGATCAATCTCGGACAACCGGATAAAGACAAACGCCGCCAGAGTATTGAAGCTTTTGTCGATGAACTTGAACGCTGTGCCGCATTGGGACTTGACCGCTTGAATTTTCATCCGGGCAGTCATCTGCGTCTGGTAAGTGAAGAAGAAGATATTGCCATTATTGCTTCAAGCGTGCGTGAGGCTCTTGACCGTGTTCCGGGAGTGACTGCCGTCTTTGAAAATACCGCAGGGCAGGGCAGTAACATGGGATATTGTTTTGAACAGCTTTCTGCCATGCTTGAACAGGTCGGACTGCCCGACAGAGTCGGTGTCTGCATAGACACCTGTCACGCCTTTGCTGCGGGATACGATCTTTCAACACCTGAAAGTTTTGAAAAAGTCTGGAGTGATTTTGACCGTCTGATCGGATTCAAATACTTAAAAGGAATGCATATCAACGATGCCAAAGCCGGCGTCGGCAGTCACCTTGACCGTCACGAAAGTCTGGGCGCAGGCACATTGGGCTGGAGCGTTTTTGAAACCATTGCTTCTGACAGCCGTTTTGACAACATTCCGCTGATTCTTGAAACGGTCAATCCCGACATCTGGAAGGATGAGATTCAACGCCTCAAAGCTGCTGCCGGAAAATAAAATACGGAGAACTGTGTTTTTCAGTTTTCGTTGATGATAAGGACACTGTTGAGCGTGCCGAAATCATTGGCTGCAAAATTGGGATTGGCTTCGTCAAGAATCCATTCGCCGTTGATGACGAATTTGTATTCGTAGTAACCGGGGGCAAGTTCCAGCGTCATGTGGTAACATTTTTTGACGGAGTTGTAGCTCATCTGAGAGTTGTCGGGTTCCCAGTCGTTGAAAGAACCGGCAAGACATACTGTTCTGCCTTGTCCTGCCTGCAGCTCAAAAGTGACCTCATTTTTGCCTGAAGCAGTTTTCTGTTCATGTACTTTTACCACAATCAACTCCGTTTCTTGAATTGTTTATACGCAAAACGCTCTGATATTTTCAACTCTGAACGCACATACATATAATATACACCTTTTTTGAAATAATTCAAACAGTTAAAAGTTCCTTAATATATTTTAAGGAACTTTCAACTGTTTTTTTTACTTGCAAGTCTTACCTTTTTTCAAGTATGATAAAAGATGTTTTGCAATGTAAAGCAGTCCC
>JAZQYS010000536.1:0-1429 GCA_045633645.1 Victivallaceae bacterium
CCCCTGCCCTTTGTCGCCATCAACGAGCCTTACTTCAAGCTCAAGATGTGGCGTGGCGGTGCGTGGAACAGCCTGACCTGGATGGCTGTCCTCGGATGCCTGCGCTACAACCGCCGCGATGCCGCACTCAAAATTGCAGAACGCGTCCTTAAGTGGTCGCAAATCAACTATTACCGCACAGGAGCGATCTGGGAGTTCTACCATCCTCACGGACTGGCACCGCTTGAAATAGAGCGCAAACATGCCCCCTGGCTGCTGCCCTGCCGCGAATATCTGGGACACAATCCCCTTTTCGCCTACGCAAGACTTCTGGCGGGAAAGTAATTTCTGTATTCAATATTCTGACAGTTGAAATCAATCCTCAACTGTCAGAATTTCAATATTTCCGGTCAAGCCGCAGGGAACCAGCTGCCGCACCGGAACATTTTTTTCTTTAAATTGAGCTGCCCCGCACCACGCCGGACGCTTTTCTTCATTGAAAAAGGGGCCGCAAAGATTCCGACGGCTGCCGGAAATGGTGACAACAAGTTCAAATGTTTCCGGCAAATCACACAAAATCCCCTCCCCGGGCGCAAAAAGCAGAGTTCCGACAGAAATTCCGTCAATAGAAATATGCGCCGAACTCCCCTCAAAGCCCGTCAGACGAACCTTTCCGCGACAGGCTTTTTCAAGAGAAACACGCGTACTGAAAGTGACTTTTCCGGCATAAAACGGCAATCCCTGTCTGCACCAATCCCCCTGCTTTAAAGCAGCAACAGGAGCAGTCAATTCAATGCTTTCTGCTCTATCTTTCACGCCGAAATTCCCCAGCAGAAACACACTCTCCAATCCCGGATGGACGGCACTTATCCGGGTTTTAAACTGCAAAATATTTTTACCGCGGCGCAAAAATTTTCCATCCAGCGGAATCTTGCGCCATGTTTTTTCCAGATAAAAACCTGAATCCTTCAACTCAACGGGAGAACCGTTGATAAAGCACAAATACAAGTCCGGACGCTCCATCACCAGAAACAACGGACCCGTGGGAACAACTTCACAATAGATTCCGCCATAAATATCAATATCTTTTCCGATTTTTTCATCCGCTTGGCAACACCAGGGCTGCACCATGACATTGGTCCTTACGGGAAGATTATTTTCCATCCTTATTTTATCATCCAGAGCCAATACCCAAACAGCAACACCGTCAGGATCTTCTGAAAAATGGTCTATGACGGCGCAATTCAAATCCGACAGTTCAGCCTGCCAGATATCCGGAGTTACGTCTGTGACGGATGAAATTTTTTCTCCGCTTTCAGGACGTGTATCCACAGGCAGAGCACCCGCTGAATGTAATATGATAAAAAGTCTTGACTTCAAGCGGGGAAATGATGTTTTTATTTTTAAAACACCATCTTCAAATTGACTTTCACAGGCATAAAATCTGTCG
>JAZQYS010000537.1:0-1966 GCA_045633645.1 Victivallaceae bacterium
CATCGGAATCGGTAATGATTTGCCTTGCGATATCATCCACATCCATCGGGATATAGGACTTGTATTTTTTCCCGGCAAAAAAGACTTCATCCCAGTTGGCAATCAGCGCATATTTTCTTTCGGGAGAATCCGTATCAAGCAGATTGATACCGCAGGAATAATCCTCCGGCTTGTTTTCAACACCGAAAAATCTGGCAAGCATCGGAACAATATCCAAATGACTGCTCATCTTATCATATACGCGGGGCTGCACGCCGGGATAATAGATGATAAGCGGCGTACGGGTCTGTTCATTGTTGAAAGCTGAACTGTGTCCCAAGCGCCCCTTTTCAAAATATTCCTCACCATGATCTCCGGCAAGAATAACGATGGTATTTTTCAACAGGTTCTTTTTTTCAAGAAAGTCAAAAACCTCTCCCAAACGCATATCCAGATGACGTGCGGCATTAGCGGCGCGCTTGAAAATCGCAGGTCCCTGAGCGGCTGTTGCATTGACGGCATTGAAAGGCTCTATATAATCTTTATAAAAAGTTGCCTCTTCCGGAAAACTGTAAGGATGATGACAGGACTCAAAAAACATGAAATTGAAAAACGGTTTTCCTGAAGTTGATTCTTCTTCAAGCGATTTGAGCAGACGTGTGACATTGCGCTGATCGCGTTCAAAACTCAATCCGTCGGAATCACTGGTCAAATCTTTTTTCGGCACAGAAAAAAACACCGTCTGATCAAATTCAGGATAAGTGAATTTGCTTGAAGTCAGACACTCAAAATTGTATCCGTCTTCAACCAGCCAATCAATAAAAACCGGACGGCGCCGCGCAGCAAGAAACGCATGCCAGTAATTGCCCGGCAAAGCATAAAACATTGAAAATACCCCCTGCCGGGTCACATTTCCTCCGGAATAGTGATTTTTAAAGAAAATTCCTTTTTTCGCAAAAGCCGTTGCATTGGGCATAATTTCCGGAGAAAACAGTTTGGCTGCCCAGGATTCGCATGCAATCCACAGCACATTGAATCCCGCTTTTTTCTTATTGCGCCGGATATGAGCTGCCGGATAAGACTCCAGATGAGATTTGTTGCTGAATTTGACAACGACAGCCTCCCTTGCCGGCTTTTTGAATCCCAGTTTTTTATAAAAGCTTCCGGCAGTGCCGTTGATGTAAAAGGGAATACAGTCCGCAGCCTGAAGCGGAGAAGGATTCATCACATAATGAGAATACGTACAAGTAAAATAAGAAATCAGAAACGACACACCGGCAAGAACGGCAAGAACGGCAGGAGCCTTCCACAGAGACATCACCTTGAACTGTAATTTTTCAACTTTGGCAAATAAAAGAAAGATTCCGGCATGAATAACTCCGAGAGCAGTTACTCCGGCGGCAATCCAGAGCATCTCAAGGGGTCTCATCCCCATTCCCTCAATACCGCCGGGCGTCGTGAATATATTGATGATATGCGGATTGACATGATAACCGTAACGGAAATACAGTCCGGCATTCAGCAGCAGAAACAGATGGACAATATAAACACAAAGAACAGTCAGTACGCCCGTTATCAATACACCGGCTTTATTCCATTTACAAGTACAGTACGCCGTCAGCTGCGACACGGCAACTGCCGGAAGCAGTTGAAGAAAAGGATAGAAAAAAAGCGACGGCACCAATATCAATACAACCCCGGCACTCCAGGTATTGATCCGCAATGTAAACAATATCTCAGTCAATACAAAGAGAACATAAATAAAAAGAAAATACGGAACAAGAATTCTGTTTAAATTGCGAACTGTCATCAATACCTCCATTCGGGAATATTCTACAATATAAACTGCCGGATATATTATTCCAAATGAGAAAAACATTTATTGCCAAAATATAATAACTTTTTTATGACAACGCCGGTGTGCGTGTTACGTGGGCGTAACGCTTGTATAAGACTTATAAGACTTATAAGATGATGATGGGGGCGC
>JAZQYS010000538.1:0-3135 GCA_045633645.1 Victivallaceae bacterium
GATTGCATTGACCAGACGTCCTAAAATTTATAATGAGCGTTACATCGTTCTTCCGGGAGACTCTTCCAAAACAATAAAAAGTCTGATGATTCTGCCGATTCTCTTTTTGCTGCCGGTTGCCGCATTCGGACTTCACGGCGTCTGGTTCTTTGTGATCTTCTGGCTGCTTTTTGCCGCAATCACCTGGATACCCGTCTGCATGGTCTTTGATTTGCAGGAGAAAAAACTTTACCGCTGTCATTTTTTCAACCCCGGAAAATTATCCAAAGCCAAAAATGTCAGTTGTTCAGACTGGAAATATCTGATGATATCCCGTTACAGCGCAGGCAAACAGGGTATCAGGCTCAAAGTTTCAGCACATACCGACAGCGGAAAACAGACGATCATCTGTCATACGGCATTGAATCAACTGCCCATGCTGTTGGAATTCTCAGCGGAACTTGCAGAAAAACTGGGCAATCTCCCAATCGTTCTGAAAGCAGAAAAGAAGTGAAAAAATTTTTTGAAACATTGACAACATTTTTTAAATTCCGCAGAGAATATATTTTATTCCCTGCGGGGATTTTATGCTTCTTTTTTCTGCTGACAGCGGCAGCACTTGTTCAAAGTAATGAACAATCCCGAAGCATCTGTCAATTTGAAATTGGAACAGAAATTCTGGCAGAAGTTCCGCAAACGTTTCCGGCAAATTCTGTCCTGAGGGGAACGCCGCGTTTTCAACGTTCTGTTTCACAGTTGCGGAACAGTTATTTTTTCAATGCGGCAGTTCCCGCAGAAAGAACATTCTGTTTTGAAACAATCACAACGTTCTCAACGTTTGTTTACAATGTAAATTATTTCCGTTTATTTTATGCAAAAAAGAATCCCGTCCGTGCGGGACCTGCTGTTGTCTGATTCTGTTCAAAACTGTATAAAACAGCTCCGTCATCAGACAACAACTGCGGAAAAAATCCATTTCCGCACTCAAAATTTTTGCAAAAAACATGGAATTTACTCTTCAATTATTCAATGGTATCATCGGCATTGCTTTTTTGTACTTCGGCGCAGAATGGCTGGTCAAAGGCAGCGCCTCTCTCGCAAAAAAAGCGGGAATATCCCCTCTTGTCATCGGTTTAACTTTAGTTGCCTTTGCAACAAGCGCACCTGAACTGGTCGTAAGCGTCAACGCCGCTTTGGACGGAAGTCCCGGAATCTCTCTCGGGAATGTCGTCGGCTCAAATATCTGCAACATTGCCCTGATTCTGGGATTGAGCGCCTGTATCACGCCGCTTGCGGTGCAGAAACAATTGTTCAAATCAGATGGTATTGTCATGTGTGTTTCAGCGATACTTCTGGCTGTCTTTTATCTTGTCAACAACTCTCTTGAGCGCTGGCACGGCATTATCTTTCTCTTTGGAATCATCGTCTACACCTGGTATCTGATTTATTCTTCACGCAAAGAAAACAGTCAGGCTGAACAGGATGAGGAAACATCAGAAAAGTCTTCAAGCGTTCTCAAATTACTTTTCCTTGTCGCCCTCGGTTTTTCAGCCCTGGTTTCCGGTGCAAAACTTCTGCTGTGGAGTTCAGTCTACTTTGCCCGCCTTATGCAGATATCCGAATCTGTGGTGGGACTTACCATCGTCGCAGTCGGAACCAGTCTGCCTGAACTGGCAACGTCTGTTGTCTCCGCAATCAAAGGAGAAAAAGATATCGCAGTCGGAAATGTCGTCGGCTCCAATATTTTTAACATTTTGTGTATTCTCGGCGTAACGCCCGTCATCACGCCGCTCAAAAATGCGCAGATTACTCTTATTGATATGGGGAGCATGATCGGTATATCTCTCCTGTTGATGCTGTTCATGCGTACCGGCTGGAAAATTTCCCGCAAAGAGGGTATTTTCATGCTGATTCTTTACGCAGCGTACACGGCTTATTTAATTGTCAATCACGCCTGAAAAAACTGCAAACTCTTCCTTCCTCTGCGGAGGAAGAGTTTTTTTATTTGAATGCAGAAAAATCCAAGGGATTGCCGCCGTATTTTTTCAACAGAGTGACATATTCTTCCGACGGAATTTCTCTTGCGCCGAAAGAGGCAGTTGCATTGGTCACAACCTGGGTATCAATAAGAACGACGCCGAGAGTTTTCAATACTTCAACCATTTTGACAAAAGCAAATTTTGAAGCACCTGAAACTTTGAAAAACATACTTTCCCCGCAAAAAATCCTGCCGACAGAAATACCGTACAAACCGCCGACAAGATTTCCTGCGCTGTCATAAGTTTCAAAACTGTGGGCGTACCCCATTTTATGGAATTGACAATAGGCTTCAATAATTTGAGAAGTTATCCACGTCCCATCCTGTCCGGGACGCTCCGTTTCAGCACAGGCTTTTATCACAGCGGGAAAATCAAAATCCACACGCAAAGAGAAATCCAGTTTCTTCATTTCGCGGAGAAAACTTGATGGCACATGAAATTCCTCAATGGGAATGACACCCCGTTCCAACGGCGCACACCAGGGAATAAAATCATAATCATCTCCGAAGGGCCAGGGAAAAATCCCGTGACTGTAAGCATCTTTGAGCATTTCGGGATGTATTTCGCGCGATACGCCGACAATACCGTTTTCATCCGCCTGATCAGGCGGGGGAAAAATACTCTTATCAGCCATTTTTCCGTCCTTTTCTCAAAAGTATGGAAGCCAAAAGTGCCGCCGCAAGAAACAGCGGATAATACAGACACAAAATCAATCCGAGGGACGGAATCTCAATTCCGGCACTGCGGGCAACGCCAATGGCTATAAGGATCTGCGCACCGTAGGGAATCACCCCCTGAACAACACACGAAGTTGTATCCAGAATACTGGCAATGCGGCGCGGGTCGCAGTTGAATTTATCAGAAAGAGCTTTGGCAATGGGACCGGAAATCACAATTGCAACAGTATTATTGGCGGTAAAGAGATTCACCGCCCCCACCAGAAAAACAACGCCCAACTCACAGCCGCGTTCTCCGGAAACAGCTTTTTCTATTTTTTCAAGCAGATATTTGATACCGCCGTTGTGCTGGATAACCCGGAGCAATCCTCCGGCAAGCAGGGCGACAATCAGCGTTTCAGTCATGCCGCAGCAACCCTTTCCCGCTTCAGCAAGAGCTG
>JAZQYS010000539.1:0-4796 GCA_045633645.1 Victivallaceae bacterium
TAGAATTTACGGCGGCGGCGACGGCGGTCAAGGTAAATCAGGATGCAGTCATTGGTGTCAAACTGGACATCCATCCAGCTGCCGCGGTCGGGAATGATCCGGTAGCTGTAAAGCGTGCGGCCGGAGGTGTGACGGGTCTTCTCAAAGCAGATACCGGGACTGCGGTGAACCTGACTGATGATGACACGTTCAGCACCGTTGATGATGAATGTACCGCTGTCGGTCATGATCGGAATATCGCCCATGTAGACACGTTCGGCGGTTTCAGTTCCCTTGACTTTGAGCAGGAAGTTGACGTAAAGCGGCGCACCGTAAACTTTACCGTCTTTGATGCAGTCGATTACGTTGTTTGTCTGCTGGTCAATGGCACCGACCTCATAAGAGACGAATTCCAGAGACATGTTCTTGTCGAAACTTTCAATGGGGAAAATTTCCATGAAAACTTCCTGAAGTCCCTGGCGTTTGCGATCCTCCGGACGGACATCCTTCTGGAGGAAGTTGGCATAGGAGTCGAGCTGAAGACCGATCAGATCCGGAATATCCAGAACATCACGGAGTTTGCCGAAATTCTTTCGAGTTGACATTACCTTGCTCCTGTTTGTTGATGAAAATTGAAAATTTTTATAAAATAAAATACAAAAAAATGACCGGACAGGGGTAAAATCCCCTCCCCTTTACACGAAACAACCGACCCTCCGCCGAAAAAGCAGAGCATCGGATGAAAACTGCCGGGAAAGGCACCTGTTTTGATCAGAAACAAACGCCGTTTCAACCGGACACACTATATTTTACATCAACGGCAAAAAACCACACCGTCAATGAGAAAATCTATTTCAAAAGTTTTTGGATCAGTCACCGGCAAAAAACCACACCGGGCAAACCAGTTTTTACGGGTCGGCAGACCTCTTTCATAAATTCAAGCAGTAAATACGAAACTGCGGCAAAGGGTGGAAATCCACCCTCTGCCGTCAAGAAAAGACAAATCAAATTACTTGATTTCGACTTTGGCACCGGCCTTTTCGAGCTGTTCTTTGATTTTGTCAGCTTCGTCTTTGGCAATGCCTTCTTTGAGAGCCTTGGGAGCGCCTTCGACCAGGTCTTTGGCTTCCTTGAGGCCGAGTCCGGTGATAGCACGGACTTCCTTGATGACGCCGATCTTGTTGTCGCCGAAGCTGGCGAGAATCACGTCAAATTCAGTTTTTTCTTCAGCAGGAGCAGCTGCGGCAGCTGCGGGGGCAGCGGCGGCAACGGCGACCGGAGCAGCAGCGCTGACACCGAGTTCTTCTTCCAACATTTTGACCAGTTCAGAGAGTTCCAGAACGGTCGAATTCTTGATATAGGAAACAATGTCTTCCTTAGTGATATCCATCTTGATACTTCCTTATATTCAGTTTGCGTTTTGAACTTTGTCTTTGTAAGCGTTAATCACGTTAACGATCGTTGCCACCTTGGCATTAAGAACTGTAACCAGATTGCGGGCAGGAGCCTGCATGACACCAAGCAACATAGCCTGGAGAACCGGTTTGGCCGGCAGATCAGCGAGAGCTGCAACATCAGCGGCACGGAGGACTTTGCTATCAAGATAACCGCCCTTGGCTTTGACCGCTTCGTTTTTCTTGCCGAATTCGTTAATGATCTTGGCAACTGCGCTGCAATCTCCTTTACCGTAAACGATTGCTGTGCTCTGAGTCAGATCAACAGCATCCAGTCCGGTAATGGACATAGCTTCAGCAGCTTTTTTGATCAGAGAGTTTTTCTGAACCGTGCAACGGGCGCTTGCAGCAGCCAGCTGATCACGGAAAGCAGACAAATCCTGAACCTTAATACCTGCATAGGTGACGAAATAACAATAGTCAGAATCACCGATCATGTCAGTGATGGACTGAACCATATACTTCTTTTCGTTTCTCATTTCGCCGCCCTCGCAAGTTCTTTGACATTGATCTTCACGCCGGGAGTCATCGTTCCGGAGATCGTGCAGGAAATAATGTACACGCCTTTGGATGAAGCCGGTTTTGCTTTCTGAACTGCATCGACGATCGCGTCAAAGTTTTCTCTGAGAGCATCTGCTTCAAACGACAACTTACCAAACGGAATGTGCAAACATGCACCACGGTCCGCACGGAATTCCGCACGACCGGCTTTTGCCTCGCGGACAGCCGCGCCAACCTGATCGGTAACGGTACCGGTCTTGGGGTTCGGCATCAAACCACGGGGTCCCAACTGACGTCCCAGGGGACGAACCATACGCATCGCATCGGGAGTGGAAATCAGAATATCAAAATCAAGTTTACCTTCTTTGATAGTCTGAACCAGGTCGTCAAAACCGACGATGTCGGCTCCGGCAGCCTTGGCCTCTTCTGCTGCTGCACCTTCTGCAACAACCGCCACACGAACCGTTTTACCGGTTCCGCGGGGCAATGCGACAGCGCCACGGACAGTCTGATCAGATTTACGCGGATCAATTCCGAGTTTAATCGAAACTTCAGCAGTCTGATCGAACTTGACACCGGGCAGCTTCTTCAGGATTGCGATAGCCTCGTCAATAGTGTGACGGGCAAGAGTATCGCCAACAACCTCAAGTTGCTGCTTGTAAAGTTTACTCCTACGCATCGACCACCTCGATTCCCATGCTGCGCGCGGTTCCTTCAATGATTCGCATCGCCGCTTCTTCGCTACGGGCGTTGATATCTTCCTTCTTGATCTGAATAATTTCACGGATCTGATCTCTGGTGATCTTTCCGGCCTTTTCAGTACCGGGTTTGTGAGCACCGGACGCCAGACCGGCAGCCTTCTTAATAAGGACAGCAGCCGGGGGCGACTTGCAGATGAACGTGAAAGAACGGTCCTGATAGACCGTGATCACGACAGGAATTACCATTCCGCTCTGAGCTTGAGTGGCGGCATTGAACTGCTTACAGAACTCCATAATGTTGCAGCCAGCCGCACCAAGTGCGGGACCGATCGGGGGAGCCGGGTTGGCTGCTCCAGCCGGAATCTGCAACCGGATCAAGCCTGTAACCTTCTTTGCCATAGAATTTTAATTCCTTACTTTTGATCCCCGCGTGGTCCGAACCGGCAGGTATTCCGCCACGCTGAGTATCACCATTTGTTTTAAGTTTTGAGCCCTGACGCAACTCTGATCGTCAAGCGAATTTCGCTCTTTGATCACGACAGAGGTTCAACCTGCCAAAACCCTAATTCAACAGGAGTCCAGTTGCCGAACACATGAACAGAGACAGTCAAACGACCGCGTTCCTGGTCAACTTCCTGAACCTGTCCTTCAAGTCCTTCAAACGGTCCTTCTTTAATATGGACGTTGTCACCAACTTCATAAATACATTTTTCACGGGTGACTTCAACCGGGTTGATCATACGTTTGAGATCAGCAACTTCCATCGGGCTGAGTGCCGCAGGACGGTTGCCGCCGCCAGGGAATCCGAGAACGCCCTGGATTCCGCGGATAAAATACCAAACTTTCTCATCAACTTCGCCGAACTCGTTATACAGGTCCATCCGGACAAAAACATAACCGGGATAAACTTTCCGGGTAATATCAACCTTACGGTCATGACGATATTCGCTGACCTTTTCCGTCGGAACGAAGGCTTCATAAACAGGAATTTCATCGCCCAAACGGATCTGACGCAAAATGCTGTCACGAACCTTATTCTCATTGCTGGTCAAAGTCTGGATCACATACCAGCTGCCGCGATTATCCTGCTGCGGCTGCTCCTGTGCAAGAACCTCATCCATGATATGCCTCAAGCCTTCTAAAATTACAGATTTCCGACTGTTACCAGGCGAATCAAACGCATGGCAATCTCATCAACCGCCGCTACAAAACAGGCCAGAACCGACATTGCAACAACAACAAGGATTGTCGATTCAAGCAACTGCTGGCGATTCGGCCAGGTGCAGCGACCCATTTCAGCAACAGTATCAGAAATGAAACGACGGATTTTCTCCATCACAGATACATTGTCCGCATTGCCTGCACTTTTTTTCATGATCATTATCCTGTATGTTAACGACGTGTTTTTAAACAAAATGGCAGGGAAGGTGAGGCTCGAACTCACGACCTGCGGTTTTGGAGACCACCACTCTAGCCAACTGAGCTACTTCCCTGTTTATAAACTTTAACTTGCGCCGTCATCACCGGCCTTTATCAGGACCGGCAACAACGACTGTTCAACGCACCCGATTAACGGGTCTCCTTGTGGAGAGTATGCTTGCGGTCAAACTTGCAATATTTCATCTTCTCCAAGCGTTCAGGAGTATTGCGTTTCTCCTTCTTGGTCGTATAATTACGACGCTTGCACTCTGTGCATTCCAAAATAACCAATTCGCGTGCCATTGCCGTAAACTCTTTTCTTACTTTCTGCAGCACCCGAACCGGATACCGCCAGGGTTCATTATAAGATATCATCCCGAATCGCCGATCAGACGATTCGGGACAACTTCTTCAGGATTAAATCCTTACTCGATAACTTCGGAAACACGTCCGGAAGCAACGGTACGACCGCCTTCACGGATAGCGAAACGAAGACCTTTATCCATAGCAACCGGAGCGATCAGCTCAACAGCGATGGAGGTATTGTCACCAGGCATGACCATTTCGACGCCATCGGCCAGATTGATGGTACCGGTGATGTCAGTGGTACGGAAGTAGAACTGGGGACGATAGTTGTTGAAGAACGGGGTGTGACGGCCACCTTCTTCTTTGCTCAGCACGTAGATTTCGCCTTTGAACTTGGTGTGCGGGGTGATTGAACCCGGTTTCGCCAAGACCTGGC
>JAZQYS010000540.1:0-2149 GCA_045633645.1 Victivallaceae bacterium
ATTCCGGTCGGGGAAAGTATCGTGATAAGCGGCAAATGCAACAGCATATCCCCGTTTCATGATTTGCTCAAGCGGAAACCGCCGGACATAACAGCCGCGGAGTGTTTCAGCACGTTTTCTGTAATCAGGTGTGGGTTTGTAATTCAAACCGGTTATGCGGATGGATTTATCTTTGCTGACAGAATGATTACCGGTGACGATCAATCCGGCAAAGACAGGCACTTTACCTTTGCGTTTCTGCGGGATGTACATCAAGACATCCATGTAATGTTTTCTGCCGTTTTTCATTTCAAAATGCAGACGCACTTCGCGGCGCAGGGCAAGTCCGTTCAAATCGTTTTGCTTTTCGCTCAAAACTTCGTAACGCACTTTATCCGGACGGGGAGGGATTTTGCCGTACATGTGATTTTCAAAAAGTTTCAGAAGTTCAGGACGGTGTTTTTCCCACGCCCTGACCGTGGTGATCTTTCTGCCGGAACAATCGGCAAGGACTTCAGGCAGCGTGAAAGCGGGGATTTTTCTTTCGTCATAATTGACACGCCAGGGTGTTTTTTCTTTGTAAATATCCTGAGCTGACAAAAGCAGACCTGCAACTGCAAAAGCACTGAATATCAACAACTTCATAATACATCTCCTCCATGTGACGGATTATTGACGGACATTTTGACGGATTGACGGGATATGATTTGTGTCGGCAGAAGCTGTTCAAAAAGCTCCTCTTTTTTGTGTTTTTCTATAACATTTATGATTTTGTGAACAGTCTGTCTGCCCATACTTTCAAAGTCCTGAGCGACTGTGGTCAGCGGTGGATTGGTGTATTCAGCAATGACCGAATTGCCGAAACCTGCAACGGAAAGATCTTCCGGCACCTGCAAACCGCTTTGTACTGCCTGACGCAGTAAGGCGGCGGCGATGTGATCTGATTCACAGATGACGGCATCGATCTGCTTTTCCCTGATTTCAGGGATCACGTTCTGCATATTGATACTTTCATTGTTCTCCGGTTCAGGCAGACGGATGAACATCGGCTCATTGCCCGGATAATATTTTTTCATGCCGGAAAGATAACCGTTTTTCCGTATGCGGCGGAATTCCCCCCGGGGATTTTCTATCACGGCATACGCTGTTTTCCGGCATCCGTTTCTGCGGAGCAGTCCGGTCAATTCTTCTATTCCGGCAAAGTCATTACTGGTGAAACCGATGCCGTCCGGATTGCTCAGGTTGACTGTTCCCCAGGGGATATTCTGCTTGTCCAGTTCCATTGTGATTTCTGAAATCTCTTTCAGGGAAGCCACATGAAATACGACGCCGGAAACCCGCCAGCCCAGAATTTTTTTGATTGTTTCAGCGGGGGAGGAATCATTCAAACGGTGGAGCATAACCAGATAATTACATTCTCCCGCAGCTTCAAGAACGCCGTTCTGGATGCGTCCGGTATATTCAACAGACCCCATATCACCTGTGACAAATGCCAGAATATTGCTGTTCTTTTTTGCCATGGCAGCAGCCATTTCATTGCGGGAATATCCCAGTTCACGGGCAGCGGCAATGATTTTTTCACGCGTTTCAGGGCGTAGAGAGAGTGCGCGCGGATGGTTATTCAACACCTGTGAAACAATACAAGTGCTGACGTTGAGATGTTCTGCAATGTTTTTCAGCGAAACTGCCATCAGGAACCCCTGTTTTTCATTCAGCTAAACGTTTAGCTAACTTATAGGAATTAATATACACCCGAAAAAAATTTTTTCAAGTCAAATAGATAAAATCTGTCTGAAGGTACGGAGGAGTACGGAGGAGTACGGAGAAGAGTAATTAGTGCCATTCTGAGAGTAATTAGAGTAATTAGTGGAGTAATTAGTGCCATTCTGTATATCTCGTTGGTAAACAAATTGTTACACATAAAATATTCTTGTTGTAAATTTTTGTTTGACAACTTGGATTACGGATGATATACTACTTGCAGCGTTGATGTAAGAAACAAAGTGAGAAGAACGTTTATGTTTCAAGTAACGACAAAAGGGAATAATTTAATTGTAAATTCTTTATGGATAGTTTTTTATATAGAATGGACCAATTAAAAGTAGAATAACCTCACAGAAATTCCAGATTTCACCCTCAAAAAAATACGCCGCTTTTTTTGAAAAGAGGA
>JAZQYS010000541.1:0-1685 GCA_045633645.1 Victivallaceae bacterium
ATGACGGCTGTATGCGGAATCGCAATGACTGCTTTTGCCGCTGCAGACGAACTCCAGGTCATCAAAAAAGTTCATGATTACAGGGTGCCTTCGGGAACCTTGACGAACTTGGGAAGCGGGTTCTGACGGTGACACTCTTCAATGATGGCAATCTGACGTCTGACCTGAGAGAGTTTGACGACCAGCGGTGCGCCGGTGGTGAGTGCATCATAGATATTGAGGTAGTATTTGGTACCCCAGTCATCAAAACTGGAAACTTCCACGGGACAAGTCCACTTTTCAGTGTAGAAGTTGAGTTTTTCAGAGCAGTAAACGGGGACGCGGCCTTCGCCTTCAATGGGAGCAATGCTCACTTCACGGGAGACGGCTTCAGAGGGGACGTAATATTTCCACTCAACAGTTTCACCATTGCCGACCATGGAGCCGTTCTGTCCGAAAACCTGATACTGATAGGTGGGGAACAAACACTCTTTGGTGACTTCAAGGTCAATGATGGGGTGGTCTTTTCCTTCAAGGATGACTTTGACGAAGTCTTCAGCATCGCCCATATTGTTGATGCAGTCAAGTTTTGCAAAAATGCGTTCGGGATCGGTGTCACCGAAACTTTCCCAGAGATCGAGCATCTGATCCAGCGGATGGGGGGCAGTGTTGAGCAGTTCACCGGCGCACATATCCTGAATGGTCTGCCAGTCCCAGCGGCGTCCGAAACCGTTGTAGGCAACTTTGACCATGGCAATTTTGCCCAGAACACCGGACTGAATCACATCATAAATCTTGCGGAACAGCGGACGGAAGCGTGCCTGCTGGAAAACGGCGAAGAATTTACCGGTCTTTTTCTGAACTTCCAGAAGACGGTCAACTTCAGAAACTCTGTTGGTCAGCGGTTTTTCGCAGACGACATCAAAACCTGCTTCCATGGCTTCAATGGCAATATCAACGTGTTTGTGACTGCGGCAGGCATTGACGACCAGTTCAATTTCTTTATTTTGAAGCAGTTCTTTGTAATCGGTATAGTGTTTGCAGTCCGGATTGGCGCCTGCGTTTGTATTGGCTCTGCGTTCCGGAATGGGATCGGCAACGGCGATCACATCAAAACGTTCCTGAAGCAGGGGACAGCATTCAAAAAGGTGACGGTGGATATTTCTTCCGCTGCGTCCCTGACCGATAATACCAACTTTGATTCTTTTCATGATAAAAATCCTTTGTGATTTCTGAAAGAAATTTTGCCAAAATCCATGGCTTTTGATGATAATGTATCATGTTTAATTGCAAAATCAACTGTATTTTATCAGAAAGTTATATCTTTTTTGATCATTTTTGATAAAGGTATTCTTTGTGCAAACAAAATGGTATATTGCCGTAATTGTGTTAAAATGCGCATTTTTCCTGAAAATTTCAGAACAGCAAAGGTCAGGAATTGTTTCCATCCGGTGAAATACTTGCAACATCCGGTCTTCCCGGACGCAAAAACAACCGCACGTCTTTTTCCCGTTTCGCCCCCGATCTACAGGCGGGGAACGGAATGATTAAATCATAAAGGCTTGATTTATATACTGTTCCATAGAATGGCACCATTTTTCTGCTGCGTAAATTGGCATCAGAACTGTTGCAGATCTTTGCCGCGGGTGCATTGGTCCATGATTTTGAATTTTCCCAAAGTGAAAAAAAGTTACCGCCACTTTACA
>JAZQYS010000542.1:0-8623 GCA_045633645.1 Victivallaceae bacterium
ACGCTGGGAAAAACATCCGTGGAAAGAGGGCATTGAAAAACTTTCACGCCTGCTCCGGCGGGCGCTGGAGTTTGAACTGGTCAAATTCCCCGCAGAAATCCGCAAATGGGAAGCCCGCTGCCGTCTTGAAGAGGAAAGCCGTGAGTATCTTGCGCTCGGTGTAGAGTTTCAAATTCTTGTCAACCGTCTGCTGGAAATTATTTCCGACTACGATTCTCAGTTGGAATCCCGCCGTTTTGTCGGCGTTGATCCGCGTATCATGGAGCGTGATTTGCTTCAGGCTCCGCAGAAACTCCGCAAAGATCTGGATACTCTGCTGCCGAAACTTGCTGCTGTTTTTGACCGTAATAAACTGGCGGCAAAAGAGGAGTTTCTTGCCGAGTTTTCATCCCAGTTCCGTCGTTTGGACGAGGTGAAACCGTTTGAGATGCAGAAATAATCAGGGGATGTGTTTATGTCTTTTTATGAAATAGAAAGCGGTCAGCTCCGCTATACTTTTGCCGCAAACGGTATGCTTCAGGGTATTTTTATGCCGGAAGAGTTCGGTTCTGTCAATCTTATCAGAGAAAGTTCAACTCTGGTTCTTGCGTATGTTGACGGCAGGGAATTTTCTCCGGCTGCCGGTAAAATCGCTCCCGTCAGATGGAAATCGCGCAACGGGGCGGAAATGTTTGAATTCGGTAATCTTCCCTTTGCTGATAATGCCGGAAAAATTGAGCCGGGCTTGCGCCTGACTTTAAGATATGAACTGTTTTCAGACGGTACGGCATTTGTGGATGCTTTCTTTCTGGGAGAACAGGAAAAAAAGGCGGGCATAAACCGTTTTGAATTGACAATACCTCTTGATTTTTCATCTTTTGAAACAAAGAGATGGTCATTGACCTACCGTCCGAAAAAGATTGACGGCGCACTGATTCAGACCTCCGCCCCCGACCGCAATATGCTGCCGGGAGAAGAGCAGGTGATGGAACACAGCATTTTTCCGCTGGCGGGATTCAATCTCTGGCAGAAACAGGGTCCCTCCTGCTACGCTGAGTTTGTTATGGAGTCCGACAACGTGCTTTCAGGTAATCCTGCCAACAACCGTTCATCAGTTACCTGGCAGGATGAAAATCCCACGCTTACCTGGAATTTTCAAACAGCACCCGAGCCGCCCCGTTTCGGCCCCTGGCAGTGGCGCAACCGCTGGGGCTGGGTCATTGCTCCGGCAGAGCAGACAAGGCATTATCCGCCTCTTCAGATGTATCATTTTTTTGATAACGTCAACCGTTATCCGGAGGATGAAGCCCTTGAAGCAATGGCGCAATCCGGGGCGGATGTTCTCATTCTGCACGAAAACTGGCGGACTGATGCTCAGAACGGCGGACAGCCTTATGATGAAGAAAAATTCCGTCATGTCATTGATTTTGCACATTCCCGCAACATCCGCGTGATGGTCTATATCCGCGGCAATGAGGACTCTGTTGTTGAAGAATACGCCGACTGGTTCGATAAATACTTTATCCGCAACTATGACGGACTGTATATGGATTACGGCGGTCCTTTCCACAATCAGACGCCGCCGGATGAATCCGCTCAGGGAGGAAGACTGCATTTCAGAAAACACTACCTTGCCAATCAGAAACTGCGTGAAATCGTCGGGAAAGACGGACTCTTTTTCAGTCATACCGGTCCCATGTTCAGTGCGCTGGGCATGACCGGCGGATGTATTGACGGTTATGTGTCAGGAGAGGGCGAAAGGGGATTGCTGATCCGCAGCCGTCTGGATCACGCTTATTTCTCTATGGCATCGGTTTGTGCCGGAACGATGTGGACGGCGGCATTTCCGGAATACAGTTCTCCTGTGATGATTCCTTACCTTGCCTCGGCAGGACAATCAGCACACTTGCCTCTGGGCGTGCAGTTCCCCAGTTCTTCGCTGGCGCATCCGCCTGTTCCGGGAATCGGAGATGTGAATTTCAGACCTCTCTGGAAACTCTGGCATCTGATGAAAGGCGAAAACAATTTGCGTATCTTCAACGATTACAATTGCCATGATGTCTTTCATGTTTCAGAAGATGTTACCTGTTATCTGATGGTTTCTGAAAAGAGAGCCGTCTGCATTTTCGGCAATATTTCAGGAAAAACTGTGGAAGTTGATCCCTTTGTCAACTGTGCAAAAGCGGGTATTCCTGCAGATGTTAAAGTCCGTTTCTGCCGTCCGGATGTGTGTTCACCCGGAAAAGTCATTGACTTTGATGGGAAATTTTTCAACCTGCCGCCTTACGGTATTGCCGCTGTCGTGTGGGGAGAGGCTGACTTTTCTGCGTATGAGGAATCTTATCCTGAACTTTCTCCGTTGGGGAAAAAGTATTTGAATTACGTTGAAGAGCAGCGCAGTTTCCGTGCCGGAAATGAGGCGTCTGAAGAATGGTATATCCGTATTAGCGTCAAAGATCTTCCGGTTCCCTATGAATACTCCATGACGGTTGACTTGTACGACAACCGCTTTGAATTTCATGAAGTCATTGATGGAAAATATAATAAATTGGGGTATTTTGCCAAAGACGGATTCTGCAAGGAGCCGCCTGAGCAGAAAGATTTTGTTATGGCAGGAGAAGAGTCAGTCTGGATACCTCTCAAATCGCTTCTGGGAAAAGGCAAAAAACATCTGGCAATCCGCAGTATGCACCGCGGCGACCGTTATTATGTCAATCTGCCTTTTTATTCATTCATAGAAGTTGAGGTTGCCCGCACGCCGGGAAAAGCTGAATACCGTCTGCTTTTCCTCAACGAGCTGGAAGACGACCGTTCTTATCTGCACTTTGACCTGGATTTTAAATAAATACTCTGTCTTGCCCCTCCCGGGGGCAAGACGGCAAAAAACGGTTTGTTGACCTCAATAAATGCTCTGCTTTTTTTTGAAAAGAAGATCCTCCTTCGCGCAAGGCTTCGGAGGACAAGGGGGCTCGGGGGGAGGCAATATACCGGAGCCGACGTTTCGGCGTTTTTTTACATGGAAAAAAAGTTTTTCGCCTCCCCCCCGATTTCCATCTGCCTTTTTAAGAAAAGATTTTATTGCTGACCGGGTTTCCAGACCAGGGGATGGTCGATGTAATCGGGGTAGGGTTCGTCTTCGGAGGGGTAGACACTTTCGCGCAGATCGTAGGTTGCATCAACAGCCGTTTTGACAAAGTTGATGGAGTCGCGGGCTGAAAAGTGATGTGAACGCGGTTCGTAACCGCCTGAAACGAGAAAGTTTCCGGGAACGACGTAGTCAATGTAAGCCGTTGCAGCAAAGGCGATGAAGGTCCTGCGGAAGGGACTGTGCCATTTGATTTCCTGACCGAGTTCTGCGCAGGGTTCTCCGGGGAGTCCGACAAAGCAGACATCGCCGATAGAAAGACACTGGATTTCAATGGTGATATCCGGTCTGCCCTGATAGAAGTCCGGCAGATTGCTCTGATCATCAATAAACTTTCTGCGCAGGGGAACGGTCAATTTTTTTGACAATCCGCCGACTTTAACATTTTGCATACAATATCTGTCTTTGTTTCTTGTGGCGGCAATGTGACTGCGCAGGGTGGCTTTGGCAAGGCGGATACCCATCTGACGGGCGGCGTCTGTGCCAAGTTCATCTTCTTTGGGAACCATGTCGCCGGCGGCACCTGAAACGAACATACATTCAGCTCCGGTTTGAGCCGTGATATAATTTCTGAATGCGCCGGGGAAGTCTGCGGAAATTTTGAGTCCGCCGAGACCCGGAGCGTGTCCTGCCAGCGGGTGCGCGGCGTAGTTGCCGATGATGTAGAGAGGAAGTCTTGTGACGGGGTCCATAAAGAAAAGACAACCGAGTTCCTTGTCGGCAAAACCGTCGCAAAGCGGACGCATTTCATTGTATGACGGGAGGAAGGACGCATGATTGTCAGGCGTCACATAACGGCGGTTGAGGTTTTCGTCAACGCTGGCAGAGTAGAAGTAACAATCTGCATCCTGCAGTTTTGCGGGGAGTTTTGCTGTTTCTTCAAGAATCTTTTTCCCCAGATCGTCCATATAGGGGCGGTGGAGCAGGTGTTCGTAACGCGGTTCGCAGATTGTCTGGGGACCGGAATGGTTGTGGGTACAGGTGAACATCACTGAACTTGCGGGAATACCCAGGATTTCTCCGCATGAGGAACGGTATTGTGTGATGAACCATTCGTCCAGAGCCTGCAGGTCAAAACTGATCAAAAGAACTTTATTTTCCCCGTCATCGCAGAGAAGTCCGGTCATAAAGAGATCGTCTTCAATCATCACAGAGTGATCTGTCATGCTGTAACCGGCAACCAGAGAACCGATTTCAGGATTGATTTCACGTTTGAAGAATGAGATTTTCATAATTTTTTGTATCCTTTTCTTGCAGAAAATTTCAATTTGGTTTAATTTACCATGGAATTATTTCTTTGTCAAGTGAAAAATTATGTTCAGTCAGGGATGGAATAACGCTGTTTTTCTCAGGGATTACGCCTTTTTCTGCTTGCAGAACAAGGGAAAGGGCTGTATATTACAGAAATTGATTTTGAGTGTAAATTTGCTCAAAAGTTATAGAACAGAAATTTTTTGTTTCCGGAAGAAACAGGAGGCTGAATTATGGCTAATTTCGGTGATGTTGTTCAGGAATATTACGTCGGAAAATTCCGTCAGAATGCGGAAATCCGTCAGAAAAGACTGCGTTCGCTTGACGGAAAAGCGGCGGCTTTGCAGTATGTTGAAGAAGTAAAAAACCGTATCCGCAAATCTTTTGCGCTTCCGACAGAAAAGTGTCCGCTTGATGCGAAAATCACCGGAACCATTCAGCGCGACGGATACCGCATTGAAAAAGTGATTTATTTCAGCCGTCCCGATTTTCCGGTGACCGCCAATATGTATATCCCGGACAATCTGCAGGGACCTGCTCCTTCAGTGCTGTTTGTCTGCGGACACTCTCTGAACGGAAAAGCTTCTGATGCCTATCAGAGGGCAATGCAGAGTTTTGCGCTTCAGGGATATGTCGTTCTCGGACTTGATCCTTTCGGTCAGGGTGAACGTCTGCAGTACGGAAAAGACTCCGGTATTGTTGTCTGTTCTGAACACAATCACTTCAACCGCCGTCTGCTGCCGCTGGGAGATGCCACCGGCAACTGGCGTGTCTGGGATGCCATCCGCGGTGTTGATTATATGCTTACCCGCAAAGAAGTTGATCCTGATAAAATCGCCGTCAACGGCAACTCCGGCGGCGGTACGATGACCAGTCTGATTTTTGCTGTTGAAGACCGTGTCTGCATGGCAAGTCCCAACTGCTATATTACCACCTGGCTGCGCAATGTTGAAAATGAACTGCCCGTCGATGCTGAACAGATTCCCGCAGGATGTGCTGTTGACGGCGGCGAAATGGCGGACTTGCTCATCGCAGCTGCGCCCCGTCCGGTTCTGATTCAGGGACAGAAAAATGACTTTTTCGATCTGCGCGGAACCCGCGAAGCTTATCTTGAAGTCAAAAAGGTTTACGAACTGCTCGGTTACGGTGACAGAGTTGAATTTTTCTACGGTCCCCAGGGACACGGATACTCTGTGCATCTGCGCGAAAACTGCTACCAGTTCTTCAATAAATTCATGGGACTTCCCGGTTTTGCCGACGGCAAAGAGCCTGAAGCTGTTGCTGAAATGCCCGAAGAGGAACTTTACTGCACCGAGGGCGGCAGCGTGCTGGATATGCCCGGAAATAAAACCGTTCACGAATTTATCGCCGATAAAGTCGCTGAAGTTAAAGCTTCCCGCAAGGCTTTGAGTGCTGATGAACTGCGTGAAAAACTTGCCGCGATGCTGGGAATCAAAAATGCTCTTCCGCTTGCGCCTTATTACCGTCAGCTGCGTCCGGCATGCCTGGGCGAAAAGAAAGATAAAATCTTTTCACGTTATCTGATGGAAACTGAAGAAAACATGCGTGTTCCGATGTTCCTCTATCAGAGACCCGAGGCATATTACCACATTCCGCAGGAACTGGGAGATGTTGAACTTTATGTGCCGCATCAGGACGCCAAGGAGGAGATCCTTGCAATGAATCTTCCTGAAGATAAGAGCATTTTCGGTGTTGATTACCGCGGTGTCGGCGAAGTTCGTCCTGACGGCTGCGACCAGTATTCAAGGGATTTCTTTGCTCCCTATCTTTACGATTATCACTTCGCTTCTCTCGGACTGCTGCTTGGCAAACCCTATGTCGGCGGACGTGTCCGGGATATTCTCAATGCGATTGCTCTGCTCAAACAGCACGGCGCACAGAAAATCACCCTGCGCTGCTCCGGTATCGGACGGATTGTTGCGCTCTTTGCCGCAGTTATTGCAAAAGTGGATTATGCGCCTGACAAGGCTCTCGGCAACGCTGCAGATGCATGTCTTGACAGATTGGCTCCCATTCCGCAGTCTATGCTGCCTGAGGGATTCCTTACTCTGACTGATTTTGATGAATTGACAAAATTGGTTTAATAAAATTTCGGAGATAAAAATAATGGCTAAAGGTACAGTTACCCAGAAAATCATTGATGCACACTATGTATCCGGAAGTAAAGTTCCCGGAGAACCCGTTGCAATCAGAATCGACCA
Source organism: Victivallaceae bacterium (assembly GCA_045633645.1). Taxonomy (GTDB): domain Bacteria; phylum Verrucomicrobiota; class Lentisphaeria; order Victivallales; family Victivallaceae; genus UBA1784. Next base: position 6,598 of record JAZQYS010000542.1, read on the forward strand.
GACTTTGACTCAGGATGCCACGGGAACCATGGCTTATCTTGAACTTGAAGCAATGAAAACCCCGAGTGTCAATACGGAACTTTCTGTTTCTTACGTTGACCACAATATGATGCAGAACGGTCCTGAAAACCGCAATGACCACCTTTATCTGCAGACGGTTGCCGCCAATAAGGGCGTACTCTTTTCACCTCCCGGCAACGGCATCTGTCACCAGCTGCATCTGGAGCGTTTCGGTGCGCCGGGTAAGACTCTGATCGGTTCAGACTCCCACACGCCCACCGGCGGCGGTGTCGGCATGATGGCTATCGGTGCCGGCGGACTTGACGTTGCGCTTGCCATGGCAGGAAAACCCTTCCACATTCCGTATCCCAAAGTAATCGGCGTGAAACTTACCGGCAAACTTTCTCCCTGGTGTGCGGCAAAAGATGTTATCTTGAAACTGCTGTCCATTCTGACCACCAAGGGCAACGTCGGTTCCATCGTTGAATATTTCGGTCCCGGCGTGGAAACGCTGCCGGTTCCCCAGCGTGCCACCATTACCAACATGGGTGCTGAACTGGGTGTTACCACCAGTATATTCCCCTCTGATGAAACCACGAAAAAATGGCTCATCCAGCAGAACAGAGAGGCTTCCTTTGCGCCGCTTTGTGCCGATGCTGATGCGGAATATGATCGTGTGATTGAAATCAATCTTTCTGAAATCGTTCCGCTTGCAGCGTGTCCGTCAAGTCCCGATCAGATCAAGACGGTTGCTGAAATTGCCGGAACCAAAGTTGATCAGGTGTTGATCGGCAGCTGCACCAACGGCGGATACCGTGACCTGGCTCTGGTTGCGATGGCATTGAAAGGAAAGAGAATTTCTCCCAACGTTACATTGGGAATTGCTCCGGGCAGCCGTCCGGTTCTGGAAATGCTCTCACGTAACGGACTGCTTGCCGATCTGGTTGCTGCGGGTGCGCGTATTCTTGAAGTCGGCTGCGGCCCCTGTATCGGTCAGGGACAGAGTCCCGCCAACGGAACTGTCAGTGTCCGTACTTTTAACCGCAACTTTGCCGGACGTACCGGAACCAAGGGCGATCAGGCTTATCTGGTCAGCCCCGAAACCGCCGTTGCCGTTGCTTTGACCGGAGAATTTACCGATCCCCGGAATCTGGGCTTTGAGTGTCCTGTGGTTGCAGAACCTGAAAAGTTCTGGAGCGATGATGAATTTTTCCAGAAACCTGCTCCGGGGACTGAAATCATCCGCAAGCCCACAATCGGCGAACCGCCGTTGAACAATGCTCTGCCGGATGAATTGAACGGCGAAGTCGTTATCAAAGTCGGCGACAAAATCACAACCGACCATATCATGCCTGCCGGAGTTCACCTGAAACTGCGCAGCAATATTCCTGCTTATTCCAAAGTTGTGTTTGAGTGCTTTACCGAGGCGGGCAAACCCTCTTTTGCCGAACGTGCCGCTGCCGTCCGCGATGCGGGCAAAGCCGGTGTCATCATCGGACGCGACAGTTACGGACAGGGTTCCAGCAGAGAACACGCCGCCATCTGCCCGATGTATCTGGGGGTTAAAGTGGTCGCGGCTCTTGCGATTGAACGTATCCACCGTGCCAATCTGATCAACTTCGGTATCATTCCGCTGCTCTTTGCCGATCCTGCGGATTACGAGGCAATCGAGCAGGGCGATGCGCTGCTGTTCCACGGTCTGCGCGGACAGCTGGCTGTCGGCAAGCCCGTTACCGGAGAACTGGTCAAGGCGGACGGAACGAAAAAAGAGATTATCTTCAATCATCCGCTTTCCGGAGAAGATATTGTGATGATCCTTGCCGGCGGAAGACTCAACTGCCCGTAAAACATCAACCATATCAAGCCGGAGAAAATTTTAATTCTCCGGCTTGTTTTTCTTTTTAATTCGCGCTGTTCCCGATAAGGGTCGATGGCTCTTGGGGAAGGGAAAAACTTCTTTTCACGAGAAAAGAGGTTTTTCCCTTCCCCAAACCCCAACCCTTTTCAAGAAAAGCGAGGTATTTTA
>JAZQYS010000543.1:0-8572 GCA_045633645.1 Victivallaceae bacterium
GGGCGGAATGGCTGTAACTGCAGAAGTCACGCCCTTCATGTGCAGTTTTTATAAAAATCAGGTTCTGGACGCTCCTGTTTACGGGGAGTGGAAAAATGCAATGAACCGTTATTTGCCGCCTGAAATCGTTTCTGAGCGCGAAGCACAGCCCGATGGATACGTCGGACGCGCTGTCAGCAAAGAGGCAGCCGCCCTTGCCGCTGAAGATCTTCTGCTTGAAGCGGGGGTGAAAATCCTTTATCATCATCAGGTGACAGGGGTTGTTTCCGACGGCAGAAAGATTGTTGCCCTGCGCTGTCACTGCAAAGGACAGCAAGTTGCAATCAAAGGCAAATGCTTTGTAGATTGTACCGGGGACGGTGATCTTGCCGCTCTTGCCGGATGCCGTTTTACCGTCGGTAATGAAAAAAGAGAGTGTCAGCCTATGACACTTTGTTTTAAACTGTCTCATGTCAAAACAGGATGGAAAGACCACTCTGACGATATGCGTATTTTTGAATTGCGCAAAAAACTCAACACATCCTACAAGGCGGCTGTTGAAAGAGGGGATATCCGTTGTCCCAGAGAGAACGTATTATTGTTTGCTTTTGAGCTTGGAGATGATAACATTGTTCACTTCAACACTACGCGCGTTGTCAACGTTGATCCGGTAAACGGCCTCAGTCTTTCAGAAGCAGAAATTGAGGGCAGACGGCAGTTGCGGGATATTTATTTCTGGTTGAAACGTGAGATTCCAGAATTCCGTGACGCGCGTTTGATGAGTATGGGCGTTCAGATTGGTGTGCGCGAAAGCCGCCACATTGAGGGCATTGCAAAAATTACCGGAGAGGACTTCCGCAATAGTTCCCGTTTTGAAGATGCTGTTGCCCGCTGTTCCTATGCCATTGATATTCACTCTCCCACAGGAAGCGGAACCGTTCTTGAACACATCGGGGAGGGGGGATTTTACGAGATTCCCTACGGCTGTGTTGTTGCGGCGGATTGTGATAATCTGACCATCGGCGGCAGACCGATTTCTGCCGATGCCGCCATTCACAGCAGTTTCCGCATTATGCCGACAGCCGTTTCCATCGGACAGGCGGCGGGACTTGCCGCTGCAATTGCCGCCCGGGAAAATACTCTTCCCAAAGACATTGACGGCAGACTCATCAGAGAAAAATTGATTCAAATGGGTGCATTACTTCAATAAAAATAAATAAGGAAAAATCCGCAATGAAAAGAAAATTTAACTTTACTCTGATCGAACTGTTGGTTGTTATCGCCATTATCGCTATTCTTGCAGCGATGCTTATGCCTGCTTTGCAGCAGGCGAGGGAACGGGCAAAGGCCTCTTCCTGTTCCGGTAACTTGAAACAGATTGGAACTGCCGCAATGTTGTACTGTGATGATTTCAAAGGGTATATTCTGCCCTATACGGTATATCGTGAAGCGGGAAATGTCATGGATATCACCGGTACTGACCGGGTGCAGATCGGCAACTCCTATGCCTATATTTTATGGTTCAAGGGTTATGTTTCAGGCGCAAAGAGCACGCAGGGAAATGCAACAAGATTCCCGAATATCTTTACCTGTCCGAGTCTTACTGCTCCCGCTTTGAGTTCCGGAGGAAAGGTATTGCAGACTCTGCACTCCATGTTTTACAACGGTAACGCCTGGTACGGTGTCAACTGTATGCTGCGTTACATCAATAAGGATTTTTCCGGCGGTGTTGCCGGCAGACGTCTTTTCAAGCAGAGCGAAATCAAACGTCCCGGCAGCAAAGTTTATATGGCGGATTCCGCCGACGGCACCAATACAACGATTGCGTCGGGAGAATTAAGTTATTACTACCGCAGTGATAACGGCATTGCCTACAACCGTCACGGAAAAACCTGCAATGTTTTGTGGCTTGACGGACACGTTTCCCCGGTTCAGAGTTCCGGTTCCTCCCGTGAACTTTATGCAAGCGGTCCGCTTCAGGGAACCCTTAAAGGGGATGCGCCTGCCTGGTATCGTGAGTGAAACAAATGCGGTGATGTATGAAAAAGATTTGTGTTATGCTGTTTGCTCTGCCGCTTTTGCTGTGCGGCAGGGAATTGTTAAAAGATAACGACTGGTCCAAAGCCAAACCAAACGGTTCTCCCGCAGGTTTCTGGCGTTATGACAACAAGGGTACTTATAAATTCACGCCCCAAAAAGGCAATATCCCCGGCGTTGTTTCTTTGACTCCCGGCGGAAAAAAACAGGATGCGTGTTTAACTTGCGACAATCCCGTCAAGTTTCCGGCGGGAACGGAGTTGACCCTTACCGGAGAATACCGCACCATTGATTTTGTTCCCGGCAAAAAAGGTAATGTTTTTGCCAATATCTGTATCAACTACAACCGTCACGACCGCGCCTGGATGGGAATTTTTCTCAAGCCCACTGCCGGAAAATGGCAGAAGTTTTCCCGCGTGAAAAAGTTTGCGGATGAGGCAAAAGGACCTTTCCGTCTTTATCTTTACATTAAAGGCGAATCCGGCAGTGTTGAATGGCGCAATATCTCCCTCAAAGCAAAGTCCGGAAATTCCGAAGTCAAACCTGGTAAACTTTATGTCTGGCGCGAGGCGGAAAACGTCTTCAAAAAGTTTCCGGCAATTTCAGAAAAAGAGTGTTCCAACGGCAAGGCTGTCTATGCCGAAAACAAACCCTGTGTCTGGAAATTCCGCATTTCTCCTGTGACGGACTCCAAAACTCTTTTTGAAAAAGAGTTCACCTATCACCTCTGGATTAAAACTTACGGATATCTCAAAAATCCCGTCATCACCGCAAAACTCAATGACAGATATCTTGCCGACGTAAAGACTGTTTCCAACGAAAAAGCCGATGCTCTGGGCAATTATGCCGGTCCCGGATTTTATTACTGGCAGTATATCGGCAGTTTCAAAAGTAAAGGCGGCAGTTATTCGCTTTCTCTTCAAGCGTCCCGGCTCTGCATGGATTCATTACTGCTGACGGATGATGAAACTTTTACTCCAAAAGAGTTTGAAGCGCGCAACAATAAAAAGAATCGCATTTCAGATGTTTTCTGTGCCAACGAACTTTATGCTGAGTTTTCCAATTTCGGCGTAAGTTGCGATGTGACGGCTCCGGTATCTTTCCGTATCACCAAGCCCGCAAGAATTATTCCCCGCGGCGGCAAGCCTGCAAAATTTCACTTCAGCGTTCCGGAATATATTGAAGTTGCCGGAGCCTCAAGTCACCGTGCTACTGTAAAATGGGGACAGCCCAACACCTGGCTCGGACGGAAACTTGCCTGGCGCAAAACCGGCAAAAGCGTTTACAAAGGTATCCGCATGAATGACTATGAAATGGATATCTATTATCTGTGCGGCAATCAGTACTGGTGGTTCCTCAAAGTAAAGAAAGAGGCATTCAAAAACAACAAGCGTTTTCCCGCCCGCTATTATCTTGTCAACGGCAATGAAAAGCAGGAGCCGGAAACTATGTATCTGACCATGACTGAAATCCCGAAAGCCAAGCCCTTTAAAAAGATTTATGTCTGCGGCGGCGGAGCAGAATTTTCCGGATTCTGGAACGGTTGGGACGGTATCTGGCAGACCGGTAATTTTGCCGGACTCAATGCGATGGCTGTTTGGGGATTTGAACGCGGTCTGCCTGCTGCTCAGAAAGAATTTCTTGCCAAAGCCAAAACGCACAATGTCCGTATTTTCGGCGCACTTTCTCCCTTCTGGCCGCCGATGAAACTTGCTCCCGAAGAGCGTGCCATCGGACAGGACGGCAAATATTATCGCCGCGGAAGCATGTTCGTTCCGGCTCTGTATCAGAACGAAAACTCCAAAGCCATGCGCTATATGCGCGACTATCTTTTCAAGAGTGCCAAAGCCGGAACTCAAGGTATGCTCATGGATGATGAATGGTCCAATCAGATTTTTGATAAAGTGGATTATCATCCCGAAACCAAAAAACTCTTTAAAAAATATCTTGAAGATAAAGGCGAAAAGTACATCGATCCTCTGAGGATTGTCAAGGATAAAAAGAAGTACGGCAAACTTCATCAGTTGTGGGTTGATTTCCGCTGTGAACGTATGGCGGAGTTTTACAAGGCTCTGAGAAAAGCCTATCTTTCAGGGCTTGCCGATCAGAGTGACCCCATGTTCTGTACCGGTATTCAGGGCAGAAACTCCACGCCTGAACGTATCAAAGCAAGTAATTTTCTTGATTACCGTCTGCTTGCAAAGCACTGTGACATGATTCTTATCATGTGTTACACCTACACCTATATCCGGCAGTCCGCTGAAATCGGCGATACAATCAGTATGTATAACCAACATATCGGTAAAAAAATCTGCACTCCGGCTCTCCTCAGCGAGTACGAAGGTCTGGAAATTCCTGAAGACCAGAAAGTCATGCACAAGTATCAGCTCTGGGAAGCCCTCATGGCTCAGTCCCGTCTGATTGAGTACTGGATGAGTTACGGTATGTACAATCCCCGCAATCTGCGGCACATTGCCGAGGGTATCCGTCAGCTTTCGCCGTATGAAAATATTCTGCTTGACGGTAAGGCCGTTGATTCGGTCAAGTCCTCTGCAAAGTTTTTGCGTATCAAGTCTCTTGAGCTGGATAAGAAACTTTTGATTTATGTTTCAAATTATCAGCATCCGGCAAATTTGAAAGGAACTGTGCAAATCGGTTTGCCCGTTAAAAAACTGACGGCTCTTGCCAATGGCAGAGAAGTGAAAATCAGCGGAAACAAATTTGTTTTTGATTCCTCTGTTGAACGCGGACAATTGTTCCTTGCTGAATTAAAATAGAAGGCTCTGTTCCCTGTATAGGTAGATATTACCGATAGGGTACTGTCCTTAACTTTAAAAATACCTCGCTTTTCTTGAAAAGGGTTTCCGCCTTTGCACAAGGCTACGGCGGACAAGGGGGAAGAAAATATACCGAAGCCGACGTTTCGGCCTCTTTTCTCGTGAAAAGAAGTTTTCCCCTTCCCCAAGAACCATCTACCCTTGTCGGGAACAGCGCGAAATAGAATACCGCGTGAATTTTTGAAAAAAATGATTGCTTTTTCCGGCGGATGATGGTATATTTTTCCCGGGAAAAGCAACTTTTTTATTCAGGAATAATTTATTATGTTGAAAGAAATTTTATCCTCCAACTGGCTGCCCGCCGATCAGGCGGAAACTCTTGAACAATCCTGTCCCGAAACACTTTTCTTTTTACAGGAGGAGTTTATCCGTCACTATTATCCCATCGCTCAACTTCCCCCTGAAAAACTGGAGTTCGTAATTCAGAAAGCTGCTGAGTTTGATTCCTGCAAAATGCACCGTTTGCTTTGCTGGTACATGTATAACAATTTTTCTCTGCTTCACATCCGCGATTACAGACCGTTTCCCGAATTTATCTTTCAGCTCGGATACGATTCAGGTATTCTCTATTTACTGATCGGTCTGAGTGTGATTCCTGAATACGAGGCAAGGGCTGAAAGAGAAAATTTCCCCATGCGTTACGCTCATGATGCGGCAAGCCGTTTCGGCACTTTCCCCACTTATTTTGCTCAGGCTTTTGACGGACGTTTCGGTATCCGCGCAAGATCGCTCCATTTTATGCTGCACTTCAAAGATTCTCTCATGTACCGTATCGGACGTTTCGATTTTATTCTTGAACGGACCGGAGATAATTTCCCCCACGTCTATTCACGCAACGGTGAATTTGTCCTTTTCTGCGGCAATAACTGGCGCATGGATTCTTCCGGTGAACGTTTATATCCCCACGCTGAACCTCAGCAGGGTGAGTTTGTAACCAGTTTTTCCGATGACGGAAATTTTGTCCGCGGATTTTTAATCAATCAGGAAAGAGGTTTTGCTCAATCAACTGAATCGGTCATTCCCCGTTCCGAACTTGAACACGTCGCCTCTCCCGGTGACTGGGTTCTCCACGTTCACATTCCCGCCGGCGGCAAAATGACTCCCGAAATCTGCCGTTCCTCCTGTCTTGAAGCCCTTGAATTTTTCGCTTCTCATCATCCGGAGTCTCCCGTAAAAGCCATTTACACCATCTCCTGGATCGGCAACGATGCCTGGCTTGATTACATCCCCAACTCCAATATGGCTGCCCTTATCCGCAACTCGGCTCTCTTCCCCTTTCCCCACTCCAACAATGCCGGTCTCTTTTTCGTCTTCGGCAGGGATGACTCCGATTTTGCCTCCTATCCCCGCACCAACTCCCTTGAACGCGCCGTCCTTGACTGCATCGCCGACAACCGTCCCCTCCGTGCCCCCGGCATGCTCTTCCGCTTTTTTTTCGGATGGAAAAAAAGCTTGGCAAAAAAAAGCGCGTAGCGGGGCGACGTTGCTGCCCCGCCTAAGGTGGCTCCGCCCCCTTAGGAATCCCCCGATTACCCGAGGGTAATTCTCTGGTAAAAAAGCTTGGCAAAAAAAAGCGTATAGCGGTCGGGTGCGTTGCCCGACCGGTCCCGTCTTTGCCCTGACGGGCTGCGCTGTGGCAAGCAAACTGGCTGTCCCCCTGACAACCCTCGGGTGCGGCGGCTGACTCTGGCGAGTCTCGCCGCCGTTACCGCAGCATGCCCCTGCGGTAACTCTTCGCCCGAGCCTCTCACCAAACTGCGGCAATGCGAACCCACGGGGTATCACATGACGCCCCCATCTTGTCCATTTGGTCTATCTGGTCCACTTGGTCCACAAGCCAGCGTCACGCCCCCGTGCCCTGCCTGCCGCCGCAGCCATTAAGAGGGCATAAAAAAAAGCGGCTTGACTTATGCCAAACCGCATTTTTTTTGAAGAGGCGATCAGTTTGCCGCCTGCTGAGCCAGCAGAGACCAGCGTGCCGTCTGCAGGATTTCTTCCGTGCAGGGAGAAAGTTTCTTTCCGCCGACTTCACTTAAAAAGGCGTCAAAGTAGTCAAAAGGAGCTTTTTCCGGTTCAACTGTACGGTTTTCGCAGCCGTGCTGCATGAGCAGTACACCGGGATCACTGTAATTGAATTCAATCATACCTTTGCTGCCGCCGATGGTGAATCTCCAATAAGAGGGCGTGGCAAATGAAGAAGCAAAGTAAGAAACATCTCCATTTACACAGGCGCCGTTGTCAAGGGTGAGCATGACAACGCCCGCATTGGTGAAATACGGCACTTCAGGGAAGTTGATGTTTGCGCTGTGAGAAGCCAGAATTTTCTGAACTTTGTGTCCGGTCAGAGAAGGCAGCAGATCAAACAGGTGAATGGCAATATCGTTGATTGTTCCGCCGTGCATACCTTTTTCAAAATACCAGGAGGGACGGGTTCCGTAGTTCAGGGGGTGCATTCCGTTGAACTGAATACCGTTGATTTCTCCGATGGCTCCCTCTTTGATGAGTTTGGCAGCCGTATAAAGATTGGCACTGGTTCTCAAATCAAACATGCAGCCGAGAACGACGTTGTGTTTTTTGAGCAGTTCAGTGATTTCATCCAAATCTTCAAGAGATATACAAAAAGGCTTGTCGCTGAGAATGTGTTTCCCCGCAATGATCGCTTTTTTGATTGCCTCGGCGCGATCGCCGTAAGCACCGCCGAATGCGATGACCTGAATATTTTTATCTGCGAGCATTTCTTCATAACTTGAGCAGTTGAAAACAACGCCCTGTTCCTCCGCTGCTTTGCGGGCGGGAGCATCCGCTTCAAATGCACTGACAACGGCTGTTTCAGGAGAAGATTTGACTCTTTCGTAAAGTGAAAAGATATGTCCGTGACGGAAACCGCAGAATCCGAAATTAAGCATTGCAACCTCTTTTGTTATATGATTTTACTTCATCAGCAGTTTTCTGACAGCGGTCAATTTGATGCAAATGCAGAGCAGATACATTGCTTCGCGCAGTTCACTGCAGGGCGGGAAAGACGGCGCAATACGGATATTGCTGTCGTTGGGGTCGTTGTGATAAGGGAACGTTGCGCCAGCTTCGGTGAGTTTCACTCCGGCATCGGCGGCAAGGCGGATGGTTTCTTTTGCACATCCGGGCATGGTATCCAGTGCCACGAAGTAACCGCCGCGCGGGGTATGCCAGGTGGCAAATCCTGTTCCGGCAAAGTTGCGTTCCAGCGTTTTCAGCACGATGTCAAACTTTTCTCTCAGGGAGTCTGCAAGTTTTTTCATGTGCAGTTTCGTATTGGCTGCATCTTTGAGGAAGTTGAGCGTACGGACCTGATTCATCTTATCGTAACCGATGGTCTGGATTCCCATGGTTTTGAGGATTTCTTTGCGGTTGTTTTCGCTTGAAGCAACCATGGAAACACCAGCACCGGGGAAGGTGATCTTGCTGGTTGAGAAGAAATAAAGCACTCTGTCAGGATTTCCGGCATTGCGGCAGGCTTCGAGAATGTTTTTAAGCTGAGTTTCTTCATCGTACAGGTGATGAACACCGTAAGCGTTGTCCCAGAAGATACGGAAATCCGGAGCCGCACACTTCATGGCTGCGAGGCGGTCAACTGTTTCATCGCTGTAACAGATACCTTCGGGGTTGGAGTAAAGCGGAACACACCACATACCTTTGATTGCAGCATCTTCTGCAACGAGTTTTTCAACCATATCCATATC
>JAZQYS010000544.1:0-6386 GCA_045633645.1 Victivallaceae bacterium
ATCAATGCTGTTTCTGAAAAAATTGACGCTGTTTCCTGTGCGCGTTATGCCCATGTTCCGGCACGTTTCTTTGCTGTGAAACTGCTTGAGCATGACAACTGTGTCATGAATATTCCTGAGTTTAAATGTGTCCACGGAGAAGTGGAAGAGCAGATAAAGCATCTGTGGGATAAACACGCCATCAATGCTGATACCTTTATGGCGGACTGCCGTTACGCCATGCTTGCCGGTGCCTGCCGCGATGCGATTTCAATGACTCAGGAAAGACGCCGTGAAATTTCTGATAAGATCGACATTGTTGTCACCAATAAGTTTCTGGGACTTCCTCTCTTTCTGCTCATTATTTATCTGACTTTTTATTTTACATTCACTTGCGCTGAACCCTTGATGGGTTGGATTGAAAGTTTCTTCGGCTGGCTGGCTGATTTTATCAAGTCTTTGTGGGCTCCTGAACAAATGCCGCTTCTGCGGAGTCTTGTTACCGATGGTATCATTGCCGGAGTCGGCGGAGTGATTGTTTTTCTGCCAAATATTTTGTTCCTGTTCTTTGCCATTGCTATTCTGGAAGACTCCGGTTACATGGCACGGGCGGCTTTTGTCATGGATGGAATCATGCGCAAATTCGGTTTGCAGGGGCGTTCTTTTGTTCCGCTTGTTCTGGGATTCGGTTGTACCGTTCCTGCAATCATGGCGACAAGAACAATTGAGTCTTACCGCGACCGCGCCGTGACAATTATGGTTCTTCCGCTGATGAGCTGCGGCGCAAGGCTTCCGATTTATGCTTTGATCATTCCGGCCTTTTTCGCCCAGAAGTATCAGGCAACTGTCATGTGGAGCATTTATCTTATCGGTGTTATCTTTGCCCTTGTTGCGGCAAAATTGATGAAAAACACTCTGTTCAAAGGCGAGGGAGAGGTTTATCTGATGGAGTTGCCTCCCTATCGTCTGCCGACGGCAAAAAGTCTTATGCTGCACATGTGGGACCGCGGCAGAATGTATCTGCATAAAGCCGGAACGATTATTCTGTTGACCAGTATCATTCTCTTTGTCTGTAATACATTCCCTGTAAAAAAGAATTTTTCTCAGGATTACGAAGCAAAGATTACTCAGCTTCAAAACAGCAAAGAGAGTAAAGAAAAAATTGAAGAAAAAGTTGCCGTTCTGGAAAACGCCCGTCAGGCAGAGTTGATGTCTTACACGATTTCAGGCAGGATCGGACGTGTTCTTGAACCGGTGTTCCGTCCGATTGGATTTGACTGGAAAGTGACGACCGCCTGTATTGCCGCGCTGGCTGCAAAAGAAATATTTGTTACCCAGTTGGGAATTTTGTATGCAGAGGGGGAAACCGATGAACACTCAGTTCCGCTCAGACGGCATTTGATAAAAAATTACACGCCGCTTCAGGGATTCTGCGTTATGCTGTTTTGTCTGCTTTCCATTCCCTGTCTTGCCACTCTTGCCATCACCCGGAGAGAATTGAACTCGTGGAAAATGACAATTTGTGAGGGCGCGGGCTTGTTCTGTCTTGCCTATGTAACAACTTTTATCGTCTATCAGGCGGGATCGCTTCTGAAAATAGGAACAAATTTCCTGGTGTGATTCGGAGAGATGAGTATGGAAAAACAGGCTCTTAAAATCTACTTTGCCGGAGACTTGTTTGACGCCAAGGATCTCGGCGGAAACGTTCTGCTTGCCGGAAAAATCGAAGAAATTTCCGGCGGACGTTACAAAGTCATGCTGCCGCAAAACGGTGAATGTGAAGTCAAAGAACGCACCTCTCAAAGTATCCGGGATGCGGATTTTGAATTGCTTTACAACTGCGATGTCATCGTTGCCAACTTTGACGGAACTGATTTGGATTCCGGAACAGTCGTTGAGTTCTGTTTTGCAAAGATGGTGGATATGCCCGCAGTTCTTTTGAGAACTGATTTCCGTGACAGCGGCGACCATACCCTGCCGGATGGCGAACCCTGGAATTTGATGTGTTCCCATTATCCGAGAACTCAAGTTCTGCATATCAACGCCATGATGCGTTATCACGATTGTTTCAAAGAGAGTTCAGGCTCCTGTGATTTGCTGAACCGTTTTTATTCGGGAATCGCCGCCGACGTTGTGCAAGCTCTGGATGATGTTGTCTCCCGGAAATCCTGGTTGAAACAAGAACAGGTTTTTACCCAGTATCAAATGGCAGTTAAAAGTGTCGGCGGAACGCTGGAAACAGTATTCCCCGATGATAAACTTAAAAAAATTACTGATGCCAAAATCGCATCAGGTCTTTTCAGTTGATTGAAAAAAAAGAAGGTTTGTTATGCGTACTCATGCAATGGGAGAAATGACCGTCAAGGAAATCCGCGAATATTTGAAGAGCAATAAAACGATTATCGTGCCTTACGGTGTCGTTGAACAGCACGGTTATCATTTGCCGGTGAGTGTGGATATTCATAATGCCGAAGTTCCGGCGTATTGTCTGGCTGAAAAACTTGACTGTATCGTGGCTCCGCCGTTGAATTACTGTTTTTCAGGCGGACAACTTCCCGGAACGATCAATGTCCGTCCGACGACATTCTGTGCCATGATGTGCGATATTGTGGAGTCTCTGGCATCGCAGGGATTTGAAAACATTCTCATTTATCCCGGACATGGCGGTTCAGAAAGTCTTGCTCAGTTGAAAGAGGCATTGCGTATCCTCAAGTGGCTGAATAACTCCCTTGAACATGTTATGATTATGATTCTGCGTCGCGGCGATCATTGGCGGCGTCCGGCAGAACCGGGTATCAGCGGAAGTGATTTTCATGCCGGAGATGCTGAAACATCTCTTATGCTTGCTTACAGAAAAGAACTGGTTCAGCTGGATCAGTTGGAAATGGATGAACCGGCTCTTGCCGAGAGAATGAGGCACGATCAGGATGCTTATCAACTCTGCACCTCTTTGAGCGGAGAACCGCAGGAGATTCCGACCACCCGTCAACGTCCTGAAATCAAAGTCGGCGTGATGGGATATCCTGAACTTGCCACTGCTGAACGCGGTGTCGAAAATATCGAAAAAGCCATCAGTCTTATGGCTGAAATGGTCAAAAAGGCCATTGCTCAAGCTGATGAAAACCGCAAGAACGGCAAGCGCATAGAAGTAAAGTCTCCTGTGCTTGTCGTTGAAGAAGGCTCTTCTGCGGTTGCAATAAAAGCCTGACGGGGCCAGGCGTTCATTATTTCAGACAAGTTGCCGACGGCAAATTCTTTTGAAATCAGGCAGTATTTGCGGTAGAGAATATCGTAAACTGCCTGATTTTTTGTATTGGGCGAGTAACTCAACTCTTTGAAACGGCACATGATTTTTTGTCCGTCTTCAATGGAGTTGACGGCTTTTCCCGCAGCGGCACCGCAGAGGGCTGCACCGAGGGCGCAGGTTTCACGACTGGCGGGAAGAAGCATTTTGCGGTTGAGAATATCCGCATAAATCTGCATCAACAGGGGACTCTTTTCAGGTATTCCGCCGCCGCAAATGATTTCACTGATTTCAAATCCGGAATCGGCAAGGATATCAAGAACTTGTCTCACGCCGAAAGCCGTCGCTTCCAGCCAGGCACGGTACATTTCTGCAAGCGTGGTATGCAGCGTCATTCCGACCATAATGCCTTTGAGTTTCTCATTTGCGTAGGGATTGCGGTTGCCGTTGAGCCAGTCAATGGCGATAACGCTGTCGGGGGAGGGGGTGAGAGTCGCCGCTTCCTTTTCAAGTTTGCTCAAGTCTTTCTCCTTGCCGACAGTTGCCGCCTGCCAGTAAAAACTGTCTCCGACAGCGGCGTGTCCGCCCTCAATGCCGTAAAGTCCGGGCAGAACGGAGTGTTTGGCGATTCCGCTGATACCTTTGATTTGCGGAACTTTTTCAGGGAAAGCCGCTGCAGTGATGTCACAGGTTGATGTGCCAATGATGCAGACCATTTTTCCGGGAGCAGCACCGGAACCGACTGCGCCGGAATGGGCGTCAATCATACCGGCGGCAAGAGGCGTACCGGGAATAAGGGAAAGTTTTTCTGCCCATTCTTTTGAAAGATATCCGGCAACTTCGTTTCCGGCATAGGTTTTTTTATAGAGACGCTGCCGCAATTTTGCAAGTTCAGGATCAAGAAGAGTTAAAAATTCTTCATCAGGAAGTCCGCCCCACTCTTCGGCAAACATCGCCTTGTGTCCGGCGGCACCGGCTGAACAGCGGATTTCTTTGTAATCGTCAAGTCCCGCCAGCAGAGCCGGAATAAAATCACAGAGTTCGACCCAGGCGTAGGCTGCGTCAAAAACTTCTTTATCACAGCGCAGAGCGTGAAATGTTTTTGACCAGAACCACTCCGAAGAATAACTGCCGCCGCAGCGGTCAAGGTATTCCGGATGGAGTTTTTTTGCAAGAGAAGTGATTTGGGCAGCTTCCTCCAGAGAGGTGTGGTCTTTCCACATCCACGAAAAGGCATTGAGGTTGCCTTTGAATTGCTCCTGACAGGAGAGCAGCTGCATATTTTCTGTAACGGGGATGATGGTTGCAGAAGTCGCATCAACACCGATACCGGCAAGTTTTTCTGCGCTGAAAGAGTCATCTGCTTCTTTGGCAAGCGCAACTGCTTTGCGGATACTTTCAGTCATGGCTGAAATATATGCTTCAGGATCCTGCCGCGCCAGACGGGGATCTTCCGGATCAAGGCATACGCCCATGGTTCCGCAGGGATAATCTGTGCTGAAACTTGATAATTCAATACCTTTATCCAAATCAATAATCAACGCTCTGACGGCGGTACTGCCGAAATCCAAACCGAGAGAATACATGTTTTTATTCCTTGTAAATTGCTGTGATAATATTTTGCATACTGTACAACTTTTTATCCGAAAAATCAAATGACAATTGGTCAAGATGAGTTATTTTTTATCAAAGACGGGAAAATCCTGTGTTTTGTGCAAAAAAAACTTGTTTTTTTCTTTTTCATATCTATATTATACTTACAGATGTGTAAATTCAATATAAAACAACCCTGAAAAAATGGAGTTTTTACTATGAAAAAGATGAAAGTGATGTTCGGTTTTGATATGGAAACCGATATCGGCAGCTGGACCAGCCTCTATGAAGGCTTCAAACCCGGAACTGAAAATATCCTGTCTGTGCTGGATAAACATGGTATCAAAGCCACGTTCTTCTTTACCGGAGATGCCATCAAGAACAACGCTGATGTTGCCAAAAAACTGATTGCCGAGGGTCATGAAGTCGGTGCTCACTCCCTCTTCCACGAAACTGTCGGCGATGCTCTGTTTGAAGTTCCCGGCGTTTATCCTGTTCTGGAGGAAGAAGTCGAAAACCGTCTGACCATCAATACTCAGATGATTGAAGATATCACCGGAGTCCGTCCGATTTCTTTCCGCTGCCCCCGTCTCTGGGGTTCCACTGCGGTTGTCAACGCTTTGGAAAAACTGGGCTATGTCGCGGATGCAACTTATCCCATGTACTTCTACCGTGACCGCATTTCTCCCTATCATCCCTCCAAAGATGACTGGACCAAAGACGGCGATATGAAGATTGTTGAAATCCCGAACTTCGCCAACTTGTCTCTGCCCTCCAACGATCAGTACGGCCGTGACCTGGATCAGTGGCCCCGCTGGAGAACTGAAAGTGCCGCCGCTGTCTGCAAAGATATCGAAGGTTATGTCAAGTATTGTGAAGAAAAGAACGCCGAGCCGTTCCTCTGCTTCTACATGCACCCCTGGGAGTTTGCCGCCATGCCGGAAGGATTGATTTACTCCGGAGAAGGTGCTGTGCTGCCCGATCCCTTCATCATCAAGAACTGCGGACAGTATGCCACTGAACAGTTTGACGTGCTGATTTCCATGCTCAAAGATATGGGTGCCGAATTCTATATGGCAAAAGATGTTGCCAAGATGTACTGATTTTAACGATTGAAGGAAAAAAGATTATGGCATATCTGATCAAATCTGAAAGTGAAGCCCGTCTTGAAAAAGTGCGCGGTATTCTTGAAGCAAAGAATCTTGATCTTGCCCTGGTTTACTACGATGAATTCAACATCGGCAACGGCTGGTATCTGACCGGCTGGTGTCCCCAGTTTGAATCCGGCGCAGTGCTGGTTCCGCGCAAAGGAACTCCGATGATTCTCGGCGGTCCTGAAAGCGAACCCTTTGCCAAGCTGGACAGTGCCATTACTGAAACCCGCAACTTCCCGGTTTTCATGGTTCCGGACGAAGAGTATCCCGCCGCGACCATTATTGACTTCCCCAAACTGTTTGCGGAACTTAATGCCACGCTCGGCAAAGTGACCCGTATCGGTCTTGTCGGTGCAGACAAAATGCCGCAGGGCTGTTACAGTGCTCTGTGCGAAGGTTTTGCCGGAAGTCGGGGG
>JAZQYS010000545.1:0-15163 GCA_045633645.1 Victivallaceae bacterium
TATCGCCAGGCATTACCATTTCTACGCCTTCAGGAAGGGTGATAGAACCGGTAACGTCAGTAGTTCTGAAGTAGAACTGGGGACGATAGTTGTTGAAGAACGGGGTGTGACGTCCACCTTCCTCTTTGCTCAGAACGTAGATTTCGCCCTTGAACTTGGAGTGCGGGGTAACGCTGCCCGGCTTGGCCAGAACCTGTCCGCGCTGGACATCTTCTTTCTTGGTGCCGCGGAGCAAGCAACCGACGTTATCACCGGCGAGACCTTCGTTCAGGGTCTTGCGGAACATTTCAACACCGGTAACGGTGGTCTTGGTGGTTTCTTTGATACCGACGATTTCAACTTCATCACCAACGTGAACAACGCCGCTTTCGATACGTCCGGTAACAACGGTACCACGACCTTCAATGGAGAAGACGTCTTCAACCGGCATCAGGAACGGGAGATCAACATCACGTTCGGGTTCGGGAATGAAGGAGTCAACAGCATCCATCAGTTCGAAGATGCAAGCGGTAGCTTCGTTGGCGCTGTCGCCTTCGCACTCAACAGCCTTCAGAGCGGAACCACGGATGATCGGGGTGTCATCGCCGGGGAAGTCATACTTGCTGAGCAGTTCACGAATTTCCATTTCGACGAGGTCGAGCAGTTCAGCATCATCAACCATGTCGCATTTGTTCATGAAAACAACGATTGCGGGCACACCGACCTGACGGGCCAGCAGAACGTGCTCATAGGTCTGAGCCATCGGACCATCAGTGGCAGCGATAACGAGGATCGCACCGTCCATCTGAGCAGCACCGGTGATCATGTTCTTAACATAGTCAGCGTGACCGGGGCAGTCGACGTGAGCATAGTGACGTTTTTCGGTCTGATATTCAACGTGAGAAGTATTGATGGTGATTCCGCGTTCTTTTTCTTCGGGAGCATTATCGATTTCATCATACTTTTTGCTCTCGCCACCGAACTTCTTGGTCAGAGTCATGGTGATAGCAGCGGTCAGAGTGGTTTTGCCGTGGTCAACGTGACCAATGGTACCGACGTTAACGTGCGGCTTCGTTCTTTCGAAAACTTCCTTAGCCATTTGTTTTCCTCCAGATTTCTATTTGGGGTTAACTGTTGTTTTTATTACGAATTATTGGAAACTAATATCTATATTAAAAATGGAGCCTACATCCGGACTTGAACCGGAGACCTCATCCTTACCAAGGATGTGCTCTACCGACTGAGCTATGTAGGCAACTTTTCTTCCATTAAAGGAACTTAAAAAAAATGGTACTCGAGGGGGGACTTGAACCCCCAAGGATTACTCCATATGGACCTCAACCATACGCGTCTGCCAGTTCCGCCACCCGAGCACTAACATATTCCAAACAACTTCGTTCACCGTTAAGTAGGGCGAACTATGTACCTAATATAGCCCCCATTTATCAACAATGCAAATCGTTTTTTCGTTTTTTTTCGTTTTTTTTCGCATTTTATGCCATTTTTTTCAAATTTTCATCAAAAAGACGTTCAGACAGCAAACTCCACCGGGGTTCCTGCCGGATATTGGCAACAGCCATTTCAAGCGCCCTCCGGCTGCCGATAAGCACCAGAAGTTTCCGCGCACGGGTCATCGCTGTATAAAGCAGGTTGCGCTGGAGCATGACATAATGCTGATCCATGAGCGGAACAATCACCGCCGGAAACTCACTGCCCTGGGATTTATGGATTGTGACAGCATAAGCCAAAGCCAGCTGATCCAGTTCATCCGGCGTATACTCAATAAAACGGTCGCCGTCAAATTTCACGCTCAAGTGCCGTTTTTCTGAATCCGTATGAACAATCCGCCCGAAGTCGCCGTTAAAAATAAGTTTATCATAATTATTGGCAATCTGCATGACTTTATCACCTTTTCGGAAAACCCGCTCACCGAATTTCACCGGTTCAGAGGATTCCGTATTCAGGCATTGCCCAAGCACAAGGTTCAGATTTTCCGTACCGCAGGTACCGCGGTTCATCGGCGCAAGCACCTGAACTTCATTGACGGCATTGAAACCGAAACGCGCAGGGATCCGTTCTGAGACCATGCGGCAGATCATATCGACCGCCTTATCCGGATTGGGCTGTTCTATCCAATAGAAGTCTGTTTCCTCCTGTCCCGGTGCCGTCTGAGGCATTCCGCCGCGGTTGACCCGGTGCGCGTTGGCAATAATCAGACTGCCCGCCGCCTGGCGGAACACCTGCGTTAAATGCGAAACGGGAAAAAGTTTACATCCGATCAAATCCGTCAGCACCCTGCCCGGTCCGACAGAGGGCAGCTGATCAGAGTCACCGACAAGAACCACGCTCGTTCCCGGGGAAACCGCATCAAAAAGAGCATCGGCTATCACGATATCCAGCATGGAACACTCGTCCACTATGAGTAAATCACACTCCAGAGGATTGGTGCTGCAGAAGCCGAACTGATTGGTTCCGGGGTCATACATCAGCAGGCGGTGAATGGTTTTTGCCGTACAGCCGGTGGCTTCGCTCATTCTTTTGGCGGCGCGTCCTGTCGGCGCAGCAAGCATAAGTTTCAATCCGGCTTTCAAAGCCCGGGCGACAAGTTCTCCGACAACAGTTGTTTTTCCCACACCGGGTCCGCCGGTTATAATCGTTACAGGCGAAGTTCTGACGGCGGAAACGGCTGCGGCCTGCTCTTCTGACATCTTTTTATTCAGGAGATTCTCACTTAAACTCTTTCCGGAAAAACGTTTTTCACGCTGAAGTTTGAGCAGTTTCTGTGCCAGATGACTCTCGGACTGCAATAAGCGCGGGGAATAAATCATCCCCTTGTCAAGGCGGAGTATCCTGCGGGCAATCGCCGCTTCAACTCCCCTTGCCGCCTCTGCCTGAGAACGCCCTGTCAATTCTGCGGTTTTCAATTCAAGTTCACCGCGTTCAGCGCAAACGTGCCCGGCGGAAATAAAATTATTGATACAAAAAACTGCCGCAGCAGTCAAACGCTCCGTTGAATCCTCGGCAAAACCCAGATTGCGCGCGATGGCATCGGCTTTGAGGAATCCGATTCCTGCAACATCTTCCGCCAGACGATAGGGATTTTTTTTGACGATTTCCGCCGCCCCTCCCCCGTAAACGGCAAGCATTTTACTGCAATAAGCAGGACTTATCCCCAAGCCCTGAAGAAAAATCAAACTTTCACGCCGCCCGGCACTTTCTTTCCAGATACGTCCGATTTCTTCGGCTTTTTTGGCACCGATACGGGGAATCTCGCAAATCCTGCGGGGAAAATTTTGAAGAATATTGATGGTCTCTTTACCGAAATGATCAACAATCTTTGCCGCAGTCCGGCTGCCGATACCCGGAACGGACGCAGCTAGGAAGCGTTTTATGCCCTCGGTGGTCAACTCCTGCTGAACACAGAGAGTTTCAACTTTGAATTCTTCTCCGAAGTCCGGATGTTTCTCAAATCTGCCGTAAAGTTCAACATTCTGTCCCGGCTGAAGTCCGGCAAGAGTCCCGCATGCCTGCACACGGTTTCCCTCGGGCGTTTGAAGTTTGATAACGCCGAAACCGCTTTCGGCATTTTCATACACAACGCGCTTGACCTCTCCGGCAATCCGGAAATTGCTTTTTTCTTCAGTTTCTGCCATAGATACTATATATTATATATACAGGAAAACTTACTTTTTGGCAAATTTCTCTTTCAGACGCTGTTTGGCAGCCTTGAGATTGTCAAAATCCGCCGTTCTTGCCTTGTAATAGTGGTCAAGCGGATAGCAGCCGGAAACAATACCGTGGCGGGGAGCCGTGGTACAATCGCCGAAAGTACGGCAGATTTTACGCGTTTCAAGCGGCTTGCCCGCCAGAGAATCAGCGCAGACATCGGGATAAGAAAGAACCAGTCTGCCGTATCCGACCATATCCGCCATATTTTTGCGGACAACCTGCTGGGCGACGGGAATCAGGTATTCCTGCAGACAGCTGTATCCGGAGCCGATAAAAATCATATCGCTTCCGGCAAAATGTTTTTTAACAGCGGCAACAGCATTGATCTGACGCGCCGCACCGATAACGGGATCTTCAGGCGGCAGATATCCGTCGGAAACAGGATAATATGCCGGACGCTGAAAGTGAGGATTGTAATAGGGACTGCAAACCGTCGTACAGACAAGATTGATTCCCATATCATGCACCATTTCAAGAAACTTGAGAGGTTCTGTCAAATCATAGCCCAATCCCGTACCGTCTCCGCCGAAAGCATACTTGTAATTGCCGACACGGACATCACCGCGCTCCATGGGAATACCCACGCGATCCGGACCGGGTTCAAAGGGCAGACAGTCAAAGAGTGACAATCTTGTAGCAATGGCAAGTCCCGGTGCTGCCTTGCGGATGGTTTCCACAACTTCACGGAAGAAGCGGGTACGGTTTTCAAAACTGCCGCCGTACGGACCGGGACGGGTGAAAGCACTCAGAAATTCGTGTCCCAGATAGCCGTGCGCCATTTTAACGTCAACAAAATCAAATCCCGCCTGCTGTGCCAGCTGCGCCGCCTTACCGAAAGCGTTTACGATATTTTTGATTTCCGCATCGCTGACGACATTCTTTTCAGTGCAGTGAAAACGTTCATCCAGCAGCGGATGGGAATAGGCGGTCACGGATTCAAGTTTAGCATCATCGTTGGGATGGCTGTAACGTCCGGAATGGGTCAGCTGAAGCCCGACGATGAAATCTTCGCAAGTTCCGAATTTTTCTTTGTGCGCGGCCATCATCTCCTCACGGAGGGCCTTGATTGCCGGAAGAGTCTTTTCTGTAATCATAAACTGACGGGTGTTGCTCTTGCCCGTCTGCATAACCGCACAAGCCTCACAGCCGAAAAGAAGCTTGGCTCCGCCGGTGGCAAAATTCATCCAGCGGCGGCGGGTAAGTTCACTCGGCGCACCATCAGGAAGACAATCCCAACCCTCCATAGGAAGAACACACCAGCGGTTGCCGATGGTTCTGTCGTTCCACTCAAGGCTCTGTGCCAAAGGGGATTCGGAAGCGGGAAGTATGGTATCATCCACATCAAGTTCAATTCCCAAAGTCTGAATATGTTTGCGGAACTCTTCTGAACTTTTAAAAGAGGCAATACGGGGATATTCTGCCATGATTTATTCTCCTTGAAAAATTATTTCTGATAAACTTCTTTACTGCGGTACGCTGCCCAGACGGTCTCAAACCAGCCGTCTTCTGACGGAATCGGGCGGCAGGGTACAAAACGGTGTTCAAATTCTCTGCCGTTGAACTGCGTTTCCAAAACTTTTTGACGGAACGAGGTATCTTCGGGAATGATTTTTTCATTTTCATCCAACACAGCCGCAGAACCGCGGCTGCCGACGCCGCTTTTAACCTGGAACAGAATTGCGGACAAATATGCCCAATGTGCAAATGCAAGCTGATAAGTAATCAATCCATTCTGTCCGGCAGAGGCGGGATAACCTTCTTTTTCAATGGCACGAACCAGTTTCTTTGCGGCTTTGACCTCTTTTTCAAGACGGCTCTCACTGCGGAGATGTCCTGCTGTCAAAGTCATGCGCTCCTGAAGAGCCTTACGGTCGGCAAGAAAACTGCGGCTGCCGGAAAGAAGCTGTTTCAATGTTTTGATAATGTTTTTTGCCTCTTTTTCTGCGGCTTCAATATTGAGAGATTCTTTTCTGCCGCTTTGAGCAATAAACTCCGCAGCGCGAAATGCCCCGACTTGTCCGGCATTGAGTGCCGAACCGCCCGGACGGGCAACACCGTGCGAACCGTTGACTTCTCCGATCGGGAACAGATTGCGGATATTCGTCGATTCATACCAGATATCTCCGGCAAGTCCGCCGTTGTTGTGCTGGGAACAGACCGCAATTTCCAAAGGTTCTTTCGCAAGGTCGATATTATGATCACGGTAAAGGGAAATAGCACCGGGATTCATCTTTTCAAGGCGTTCCAGCGGCGTACCGAACAATGCGCCGGAGCGTTCAAGATAATCTTTTGCTTCAACTGACAGAGCATCAAAATCAAGGTTCTGCGGATTGGAACGGAAGTCAAGAAAAACCCGTCTGCCCTTTTCTGAAGTTTCTTTATGGACAAGCAGATCGACAATGGAAGACCCATCCGGAACTTTGCGGACGTCAAAGGGCCACTGATAGCCTTTCAGAAAAACCATGGAGTTGAGTCTGCCGTCATCATTAAAGTAATCACGCAGAAACTCCCGTTCATCGGAACCATCCTGCGCCGTTGAAATAAAACGGGGAAGTACCTGCATATAGGTTCCCGAAACATTCCAGCGGAACTTGATGGAGGCAAGTCCGAACTGGGATTCCGGCAGATTCTGCGCTTTTGCGCCTTTGGCAAGCGCAAGACCGATTGCGCCGGTATGTCCGCAAGGGTACACACTCTGCGCATAAAGTCCGCCGGGACCGCCGACGGCAAAGACGGTATTTTCGGCGAGAACAGTTTCGAACTTCTTTTTATCGTTGTCAAAAAGAACAGCTCCGCAGGCACGGTTGCGCAGAACAATCAATTCGGCAGCGGTTTTCTTTTCCCAGATGGTGATACCTGCCGCCTTGACTGCACGGATGAGAGCAAGACACATCTCTTTTGAGGTATAGGGTCCGCAACTTGTCGCGCGGCGTTTGGGATCGTGATCGGTTTTGTATCCGATATACTGTCCCAGATGATCGCTCGGGAAAGGCACGCCGAGGTTGACCAGATTCATAAAACAGCGCACAGAAAGCGCCGCTTCAACCAGTGCCACGTCTCCGTGACAGGAGCCGTTATCAAAATAACTTGCCGCCAGAAGTTCCGGTGCATCGGGTTCTGAACCGTAGATACCGAGTTTGTAATAAGTTTGTTTGTCGCTTCCGGTATTGATGGAGGTTCCCCGTTTGAGCCCTTCTGAAACCAGAAGAATATTTTTCACGCCTTCGCAATGCAAACGGTATGCCGCCGCCAATCCTGAAGCGCCGGAACCGATCACCAGCGTATGCACTTTTTTGACTGCCATGTTCAAAGCCTTTCAATAGAAATACAAGTATTCCCTGAAATATACATGCAACTGCCGGAAATATCAAGTTTTATTGCTTAAAATCAAAAGAAAAGCCGCTGACATCGGACTTGAACGGACTGATACGGACTTTTACGGACATCTACAGACAAAAAAGAACACTGCTTGCATTGTGTTCTTGAATTTGCCTCACCGGTTATTTGTGCTGGAATTTGCTGTCCGCCGCATTTTATGGACAAAGTGGACCTGATAGACCAGGTGGACAAAAACATGCGTCCAGAAAGCAAAGGCGTCCATTTTGTCCACATGGGTCCATTGTAAAGCATGGTTTCAGTATGCTTGTGCCGCAAATCTGCGAAAAAACACAGTTATCACGGTAACATCTTCCGGAAAATATTTTCCATCACAGAGATATAAGAATCACACCAAGTATCCGAATTTTCATAACTCTTTTGAACGGCATCAAAAAATGCAGTATAATTTTGTTTAATTTGCCCACGGGCTTTAACAAAGCTATCATAATCAATACTTTCCAATGGAACAAATGTATCCGGGAAACGCCTTTGTGCATGAAAAGAATCACCGCAATAAATGACCGGAAGTCCTGCTAAAATGCAATCTCCGATTTTTTCAGTAACATAACCGTCTGTCCAAATATTTTCAATTACAAGAGCATAACTGTAGTTTTTCAATACCGCAATCTTATCGTCAATTTTTCCAAACGAGTGCCTTTTGGGAGAAACTTTCCAGCCTTGTCCATAAAGATCAATACAACCAGCAGCAGCCATGTCTCTGTAAAAACGGTTGCGCTCAGGCGCAAATCCCCTGGGATCAGTTCCTTTTCCGGAAGCAACAACAACTCCGCACTCGTTGAATTCATGCTCTTTAACGCAAAGCGTATCAGGCAATCCGGAAGCAGATCTGCCTGCAATTGGAATGTCATAATAAAAAATATTCTCACCGGCAAAGGCACGATTCCACGTTAACACAACATCCCAAACAGGCGACATTATAACATCGGCACAATGTGAAAGCGGTGCGTAAAGGATAGATTCACAAGCTTGAAGTATCTTAAACACCCGGGATGGCAATTCTTTTATCCGCTGAAAAAGTTCAGGAGTCACATCCACACATATGACAACATCAGCTTCCTGCAAAGATAATTGTTGTTCAGAATAGAATACCACACCGAGAGCATCAAGTTTCTTTCGCAGAACAAGTTCAGGATAGCGCAATAAATTTCCGTAAGCAGTTCCACCATCCGAAGAACCAAACAGATAATCCATCTTGATGTACAATCCGACAACAACCGCTTTTATCATTTTTTCGACCTTGCCAAATGTTTTAGATATCGTGAAAAATTAAAAATCAATCCTCGGCAAAAAATCCGGAAACTCAAAAAGAACAGAGAACACCAAATTTGCCACGCAGTTTTAGAAGCAAGATAACCGTTCTTCCATAACAGATATTGAGTTTTCAACAAAAACCAGGTACCTCTTTTAATATTCTCCCTGATTAAATTTCCGATCCCATGCAGTATAAAATTCCGGATATTACGCTTTTCTGCGATTTCAAAAGCCAAACTCAAATAAAGAAGAGAATCATATTGATTACTGCATCTATCCAGCAACGCACCTTCCGAATCGCTTCTACCACGGATTTTAACAGCCGGATCGGGCAACTGATATATTCGTTTTATGCAGGGAGCTGAAAGATGAAGATATTCACTGCGTGCCCCATAACAACCTAAATGCCAGGGGAAATACCGTTTTCTATATACTTCTGCCGGCAGAATCACACCTGAAATATTCATAGCATACGACTGTTGATCCTGCAGAAAAATGAAAGACTGCTTATCCCATGGCTGGCCATCTGACCGATAAAATTGTCTCACCGTTAAACTTCGACTTTTTTGATATGAAGAAAAAAATGTCCAGGAACCGAAAACGGCATCATTTTCATTCAAATCCATTTGCTTCAGCTTAAGTAATCCTTCCCGCAACAAAAGGTCATCATGACAAAGTAAAAAAACATGTCCTTCCAAATCAGATGCAGCAAGCCACTCATCTATTTTACACATATGTTCCACTGACGTCATTTTAGTCTTATGAGTCAGCAGTTGGATTTTTTCTGAACAATATGACTGGACAATTTCAATGTCAATCTCCTGCTGCGGAGAAGAACTGATTGACACAAAGATATGATCAAATACATCTATATTTTCAATAACAGACTGCCAACATTCCCGCCAGTACTCGCCTCCATTAAAAACTTGAATGACCAGTGAAAGTTTCATTTTTTATTTCTCTCTTTCCTTTCTTCCGCGATTTGCCGGGGTAAAAAAGTATCATGCACGAAAGTCTGCGCTGCCAGGTTGTGTTCATACGGCACTTCTCTATAACGCGAATACGAAAAAACAGCACATATTCTGAACTGTCGCTTTGAAATATGAAGTAGCAATTTTAAAATCAACGATTACATCATATTATATGTTTGTTCTTAAATTCTCAAACTATTCTGAAAAATCGACATTACCTTTTCATGTTTTTACAATAAATCATTCTCAAAATAAGAACGATGTCAGAGTCTTTCAATATCCATGCCGCCGCCGATATTGATGACTTGTCCGGTAGAGTACCCCAAGTCTCCGCGCAGAAGCATGGCGACCGCTTTGGCAATATCTTCGGGATAGCCCCAGCGGGGCTGTAAAGTCAAACCTTCGGCAATGAGTTTGTCGTATTTTTCTTTGACAACACTGGTCATATCAGTTGCGATCACGCCCGGACGGATCTCGTAAACATTGACACCGAACTCCGCCATTTTAACGGCAAAAAGTTTCGTCGCCATACCAAGAGCTGCTTTACTCATGCAGTATTCTCCCCGGCTGATACTTGCGACCGTCGCAGAACAGCTGCCGATATTGACGATCACACCGGACTTGCGTTCAGCGAAGTAACGTCCGACCGTCTGGGTGAGGAAAAATGTACCTTTAAGATTTACGCCCATGACAAAATCAAAACTTTCTTCAGTCATTTCAAGGATATCCGCACGGACTTTGGGCGCAACGCCGGCGTTGTTGACAAGCGCATCAAGAGTTCCGAAATCGGCGATCACATCTTTGAAAAGATTTTCGCGGTCCTCTCTGCTTGAAACATCCGCTTTATAGCAGCGGGCAGAAATACCGTAAGTTTCTTCAAGTCTTTTGCAGAGGGATACTCCCTCGTCTCCGGGATTGCGGGCGCACACTGCCACATTCCAATTTTCAGAAGCCAGTTTCTCAACGATTCCCGCACCGATTCCGCGGCTGGAACCGGTCACCAAAGCTGTCTTTGCCATAGATATTTCCCTTTATATTATATGTATAACACAAATCCGGGAGAAATATACATGCATTGAAAAGAAATATCAAGTTTTTCTGCTTGAAAGACGAAATTATTTCTCAAAATTAAACGGATACCGTTTTTTTCTCTTGACAAATTTCCGGTTAAAAGATATATTAACAACTGTAACGTTTCAGTACATTTTTAAACTACAAGGCTTTTTATGACTTTATCGGATATTGCCAAAAAGTTCAAAATTGCCCGGACGACAGTTTCGGTCTGCCTGAGCGGTCAGGAAGAAAAATACAAGATCCGCAGAGAACTGGCTGAAGAGATCCGTGCCTATGCCCGGGAACACGGTTACGTTCCCAACCGTGCCGCCTCACGTTTGCGGAGCAAGGGAAATTCTCCGCTGGGGATCGTTTTCACATACGAAAACGGTATGGCAAAATTTTTGAAGTCCATCCGCAGGATCATAGAGTACCTCACCGCCCGGAACCGGGAATACCTGCTGATGGGTATGGAAAAAAATCATATCGGCGCAACGATGACCACTTTGCGGAGCATGGGCGTCGAAGATGTTGTCGTTCTGGGAAAAGTACGGGAACCCAGACCGACCGATCCGGATGATGTCCTGACCAAAAAATTTCACGCCGATTGGAAGATCGCATGGAAACTGCTTGACGACGGCATGAAACTTTATGTTGCCGATTATGATTTTCCGCTGCCGCCTGACTGCGCGCATAAAAATATCTTCCGTGCCGGTCACGATCGCCTGAAACTTGTTCAGTACGTTCTGGGGAAAATGACGGAATCCGATCTCAGCCCCATCGCATTCGGACATTGGTTTGAAGCTGAAACACAGCTGATCCCCACATTGCTCGAAGATGAAAACATGATCCTGCCGCTCTCTTTTGACAGTGACCCCTTTCAGGAGGGATACAATTTGACAGAAAAAGTACTTGAACTTGTGAAAACAAAAAAACTGCGTTCAGTCTTTATCGGCAATGATTACATCGCAGGCGGTTTGATCAAAGGACTGCTTGAAAATGGTATCGATATTCCCGGAGATATCGCCGTTATCGGATTCGGCAATTACGATGCGGCTCCGTATTTCGCCAAATCCCTGACCAGTGTCGGCGCTTCAAGCGAAAATACCGCTCTGGAAATGATCAAAGCCATCTGCGGCGACAGGGACCCCTTCCCCGAAAATACAGAAATAAATTACAGCATTTACGAAAGAGAATCTCTCATTTTCAAATAAATACACCGCAAAAAACAGAAGAATATTATGTTTTCCAGAACAACTGAAACGTTACAGTAAAATAAAAAAAGCAAGCGAGTACAAGGAATGTCCCATCAATTCACAAACGAAGAAGCCCGGAAACTCTGGAATGACAAGTTCACCTTTTTCTGGTACAATGAAAAAGAGATTTTTCACTGGTCGCAAAAAGATTTTGATCTCCAGGCGCAGAAAATGCGCTCATCAGGCATCACCCGGGCGATGACATTCAGTGTTACGCATTTCCGCTGGTCCTACATGTCGTGGAAAAATCAGATCCTGTCAGCATTGCAAAAATTGTGCAGTGCCTGTCACAAAGCCGGGATCAAGGTCATCGAACACCACAGCAGTCATTTAAGTTACCACCCTGAAAATGAAAAACAATGGGAAAATCTGCGCAACTATTTTGCCCTGCACGAAAGCACATTTGAGGGTTTCGGTGACATAAAAAAAGCCCTGTATGCCGACCCGATTGTAGACGGGGTTCCATTTTCCTCACTTTTCCAAATCGACGGCAGAACCGGGAAACCCGCTGAAACAGGCTACATG
The DNA here is from genome assembly GCA_045633645.1 of Victivallaceae bacterium. GTDB lineage: Bacteria > Verrucomicrobiota > Lentisphaeria > Victivallales > Victivallaceae > UBA1784. Next base: position 12,164 of record JAZQYS010000545.1, read on the forward strand.
GGACACGCACTCTGTTTCAACAACCCGCATTACCGGAAAGCCTATTTTGACTATCTTGCAGAAGTGGCATCAACAGGAGTTGACGCAATTCTTGCCGACGATGTCCAGTATTTCGGAGACGGCAACGCCTGTACCTGTCCATACTGCCGGGAGCTTTTCAAAGCTGAAACGGGTATCGAACTGCCGCCGCCTGAAAAATGGCATGAGTTTGCCGATCACTATGAACTGCCGGAATTTATTGCGTGGCGCCGCTTCCGTTCCCGTTCCACGCAGCGTTTTCAGCGGGACTTGACTGAACTGTATATATCTCTGGGCATTTCCCCGTGGCGGGCGAATTACCGTTCAACGCTGCTGGGGCATGATACGACAGCAAACACATTCACAAACTCTCTGGACTGCTGGGAACATATCTTTCAGGAAAATATGTACTCAGGAGTCATCAAACTGAACTGGCCGCTGTGGGCGTGTGAAGCAGCTTTGCAATACTCTTTCGGACGGAGAAAAAATGCGCCGTCGATGTCATTATTTTATCCGACCCGCCGGGATCAGTATTATTTCGCCTGGGCATTATCCGAATCATGGGGACAGTTGCCGTTCCTCTGTCCTGAGGGAGCAAATCTTCTTGAGGAAGACAGCAAATTCAATAAATTTGAAACGGAACACGCCGATCTTTACCGGCAGGGAGAAAAAATTTCTGATGCAGCTTTCCTGATGTCAAGAGAAAATCTTGATCATACCGCCGACAGTTATCCCAATACCTCCAATCCTCTGCGCGCGCTGATGCAGGGTGCTTATTTTTCAGGTATCGGTTTTGATATGGTCAGCGAAGACGAGGAGCTTGAAGCATTCTGCAAGCATAAAATCATCTTCTGCTGCGGTATCCGCCGGGTCCTGCCGGAACTGCTTGAAAAACTCAATGCATTTGCGGATAACGGCGGCAAGATCGTGATCGTCCGGGATTTTGCCGTCTTTGATCCGCCGGAGGGAGTTGAAAAATTTCTGTCAAGGAAAGATATCGTCCGGATCAATACAATTTCAGGCGACAACATGTATCTGGGAAAGGTCATTCCCCGCATATTCGGCGGCAATACTCAGCAGCCTGCCCGTCCCAATACCATTCCGGCTCTTCTGGAAGAGGAGGCAGAACTGCTCCGTTCCCTGCTGCCGGAAACGCCGTTCATCGCACAAAAACCGGAGCATCATCTGATCACAGCATTTAAAACGCAACGCAAAGAAAACACCGTTGTCCTGCACCTTGTGAATACAGAAAACATACTGCCACCGCAGGATACGCTTGTTTCTCACGATGATATCATTGAACCGTTTGCTCCGGAAGCGGTCAAAAATCCCCATCCGCTTGTCATTGTTTTGAACCGGGGAAATTTCTCTGCCGGAAAAATTTATTCACCCGAATTTGAAGGCTATAAGAATGCTCCGATCACAAGAAAAAATCAGCAAACAGTCATAACCATTCCTCCGGATACTGCCGCAGGATATATGTCTGTGGAATTATCTTAAAATCAACTTCACAAAAAGGAGAGAGTATAATGAAAAATCATGCAAAACATTTCACCCTGATCGAACTTTTGGTCGTTATTGCCATTATTGCCATTCTTGCGGCGATGCTCATGCCGGCACTTCAGCAGGCACGGGAAAGCGGACGGCAGAGCAGTTGCCTCAACAACATGAAACAACTGGGTCAGGCTTTTATTCAATACACGATGAACAACGGCGACTGGTGTGTGACAGGGTATCCCAATTTTCACCGGGATAAAAAGCCCTGGTTTGAGTTATTTGCCGATGACGGCATGATCACGCAGCAGACAACAAATTGTCCGACAACGCCATATTGGGGCTGGTCCAATTCGAATATCAATTACGGTTTGCCCCACCGCGTATACGGCTATGCCTGGGGAATCAAACTGACTGCTGCACCGCTCAAATATCCCTCAAGAACGATGTGTTTTGCGGAAACTCTTCCAGAGAAACAATGTCTGGAAATTCTGGGTACAGGCAATAGCTGGGCAAGTCTTGTCATTGAAAACTGCTCGCCGACATCAACGAGTTATCCGGCAGTTTATCCGCATAATAATAAAATCAACACGGTTCAACTGGATGGTCATGTACAGTCAGTGTATTTTAACCAGGCCCGTTACCGCTGCCGGACTGCTCCCTGGATATCCAAAGACGGAAAGACCTGGTCGGCATGTGCAAATCCGTGCATAAAGTAAAATATTCAGGAGTAAACGATATGAAAAATTTTCTGTTTCTTATCTTTTGCGGGTTGTTGAGTTGTCAACTGGCGGCAGAGAAATGGACACCGATCCGTGACAGCAAACTTTCTTCACTCAAAAAAGAGATCAATGTTTCGATCTCCGGTCCCGGCAGGGGTATTTCTGCAAGAGTGGGAGTCCGCAAAACAATGCTTGCTGATATCACCTTTGAAGCAAAGGGAAATATTCCGTTGACCTGCGGGATATTTTCCACTTTCGGCGCAACCGACAGCGCCCCGATGTCTTTGACAAATGAGTGGAAAAGTTATAAAATCACCTACTGCTTTTTGAAAACATCCGTAACTTTTCAGTTCCGCGGACGGCAAAAAGGCGATTTTTCCATCCGCAATTTCAAAATCTCTCCCGCAGAGCTTCCAACATTTTCCGACAGTGCAGTTCCGGGAACAGAACTTGATCTGACAAGAGGAAAACATGGCAGGATCGTCAAAATTGATGGCAAAACAGCCCGGAAAGGCGGCAAATATACCCGGCTGCTGCTGGCAGCACCACCGCAGACAACAAAAATGCTCTACCTTTATCTTGAAGTGAAAGGCTCCGGCAAAGGAACACAAAAAATCTCCCTCATGCGGGAAAGACAAACCGTTGCCCGGACAAGCTGCACCGCTTCAAATCAATGGCAAACACTCAAACTCGGACCTGTCCCGGCTTATGCCATTTATCCTGAAGCGGACATCGTTATCGGCGGTAATGCAGTCGATATTGCCAT
>JAZQYS010000546.1:0-10789 GCA_045633645.1 Victivallaceae bacterium
ACTTTGACATCGGCACCGGCTTCGATAGCGGCCCAGTTACAGGCGACAGCCATACCGGCGGTGTCGTGGGTGTGGAACTGGATCTCGATGTCGTTGCCCAGCATCTGACGGGCCATTTTCACGGTTTCGTAGACAGTCTGGGGAGTGGAGGTGCCGGAGGCATCTTTGAAGGCCAGAGAGTCGAAGGGCACGCCGCTGTCGAGAATGGCTTTGAGGCTGTCAGCGTAGAATTTGGGGCTGTGGGCGTAGGATTCGGTAAGACCGGGAGCCAGACCCATCATAGTGACGGTGACCTGATGTTTCAGTCCGGCGTTGTGAATGCTCTTGCCGGAGGGGATCAGGTTGCGGACGTCGTTGAGAGCGTCGAAGTTACGGATGGTGGTGATACCATGCTTTTTGAACATGCGGGCATGGAGGTCGATGATGTCGGAGGACTGGCTGGAAAGACCCACCACGTTGACGCCGCGGGAAAGAGTCTGAAGATTGACATCGGGACCGACCACTTCACGGCACTTGTCCATCATGTCGAAGGCATCTTCCTGGCAGTAGAAATAGAGGCTCTGGAAACGGGCGCCGCCGCCGATTTCGATGTGGTTGATACCGGCTTTGACAGCGGCATCAAGAGCGGGGAGGAAGTCTTCGGTTTTGACGCGGGCGCCGAGACAGGACTGGAATCCGTCACGGAACGAACAATCCATGAATTTGATTTTTTTCATTTGAAAGTCTTTTCCTTATATGATTAAAAAACTGTTTGTTTATTATTTACCGAGTTTATGAGCCACGACAGCGGCGGCGACAGCGGCGAGCTGTTCATCAGAGGGTCCGGAGGCCTTCTTTGCAGCGGGTTTGGCTTCGGGCTGAAGCGCATTGGCAAAGGGTTTCAGGACTTTTGACATAATCGTCATTGCAAAGATCATGATAATGAGAAAGACATAGACCATGCCCATTCCCAGAACCATCATCCGCAATCCGGCAGAGAGAAGATCCATATTCATAGAATCCACCTTTCTTTATTGTTAATCTTAAAAGTACTTTAAAAATCCAACGACTGAGCATTTATCTTAACATCTCCGCAGGAAAACAGCTTTTTCTCGCCGTCCGTCTCAAAAATCATCGCCCCGTCAGGAGAAACATCGCAGAAAACACCCCGCATACTTTTCCCCATCGGGTCAACGACCTCAATTTCGTGTTCGATCAGGCGGTTATATTCCCGCCATTTGGCAAACACGTCCTGTGGATACTGTTGACATATAATATAATACCTGTTTACTATTTTTACCAGTCGTTCAATTAAAAAATCCACGTTAAAATTCTTCTGTGTCAGAGAAAAAAGAGAAACGGCAGGTTGTCCGGCACCGGAAAGCAATTCCTCTCCTGAATTGACATTCATGCCGATACCGCAGATAACGCAGGCGATTTTCCCCTGTTCCCAGACGGCCTCAGAGAGCATCCCGGCAAGTTTGAAGTGCCGCACATAAATATCATTGGGCCACTTTAAAAAGGGAGAAACTTCAGGACACTCTTCTTTCAGCAATTCAATTGCCGCAATTCCGGTAATGGCTCCGGCAAGAAAGGGCTGTTCCAGATTTTTAAAGAGAAAACTTGCGGTGATATCCAGTCCGTCTCCCGAGTGCCACTTGCGTCCGACACGTCCCCTTCCGGCTGTTTGCACCCGGGCGGAAACAACACTGCCGTCGGGCAGTTCCGCAAAGTGCTGTTTGGCGTAAGTATTGGTGGAATCAACCTCTTCAAGTCTTAAATGCGAAGACATAATAAACCTTTTATATGTTTACCGGCTGTATAAAAAAATAAGACTTACAAGTCAATATAAGTCTTATTTTTCACGGCAGTTTTTACAGGTTTCTCTTACCTTGAAGAGCCTGCAACTTCTCTGTTCTGGAAGATGGCAACCGCCCACAGCGAAGCAATGATGATATAGAGCGCGACATAAAACGCCGCATCAATGATGTAACTGTTGGGGATATGACGGTTGACAGCAACGGCATCCGCAAGCCAGAAGAACTGCCAGTTGGGAATCACCGCATAAAAGAAACCGAAAACGGCATTAAGAAGTGCGGAATCCGTTTCACGCTGAAAGAGATAACTTGAAACCAGTCCGAGAAAGAACATGACTGTGCAGAAACAAAGATTAGGCACAACGTCAAATCTCGTTGCCGCCACAACCGCAATTGTGGACATGGCAAGTACCGCAAAGTTAATCAGCAGCAGCGCCTTGGCAAGGTCACGCATGGCAACCGTCGGATGCGGCTGTGTTGCAATGCAGATCACCGCAAACAGGGGAACCAGAACCGTCACAGCATAAGAGGCAATTTCAGGAAAGGACGAACCGCGCCAGAAGTTGGCAATCATACCGATCACACAGCCGAGGACAAGCACGCCGAGAAAACCGAAATAAAGTGCCATATCAAAACGGAACTGATCGGTTGCAATATAAACAGAAGTAATACAGGCACAGTTGCAGAGAAATGCAAACAGTGAAGCCGCTGAGACGATTCCGGCGATTTTTCCGAGAATAAAACTCCAGCGTTGAACAGGCTTGGACATCAAAAGCAGAACCGTTCCGTTGCGCATTTCTCTTGCAATGGTGTAACTTGCACAGAGAACCGCAACAACCAGAGAGAAAATCAATCCGGTTGCCATGGAACTGTCAACCACCAGTTTCATCTGTTCGGAAAAGACGAATATAGCGGCTGAGGGATAGTGTCCAATCAACACAAGTGCAGAGAGCAGCATCAAAAAGTAAACCGGCTCCCGCAGAGATTCACGAAAAGCATTGACTGCGATTTTAAACAAATTGAACATGGAGAACTCCTCCCTGTCAACTTATTTCGCAGCAGGAGCAGCGTTTTCTGCGCCCGGAACAGCGTTGGCAGCGGGCTTGCTCTGTGCAGGCAAACTGACAGGACGGTAACTGCGGCTGTCTTTGAGCATCTCTTCATTCAGACGCTTGAAGTTGGTGTCCAGATGAGAGAGATTGAGCAAAAAGTTGAGCTCTTCGGCAATACGCTGCCAGTCGGAACTGTCAATGCGGACAACGGGAATCGCACGGTCCAGCATATCGATATAACGCTTGTTGACAAAATTATCATTGCCGATGACCACGATGCGTTTGGGATTAAGAAAACGGATAAACGCATTGAGTCTGTTTTCAAGGATCTGATGGGGAGTACTCTTGGCGGGGCAGAAGATAATGCGGTTGTCATTTGAACCGTTGACAGGCAGCAGCATATAGGGCGCACGGGATTCAAACTGAATCAATTCCGCCATCAGACGGGGCGTTTTATAATTGCTGACCACAACCAGTGTTTCAGGAACACGTTTGGGTCCGAGATTCGCCCAGGGGGCGGCGCACAGAGTCATTCCGGCAACAGCGGCAAAGACAACAACCAAAGACTTTTTGAGAGAAAACATGATTTTACCTCTTTCTTATGTTAAATTTTGAATTTCAAATCAAAAAAATGTACCTTATATAAAATATAACCGCTTTTATCCGTATGGCAAATAAAAAAACAAAAGAGTTGTCATTTTTTTTATAAAGTTACTTGAAGAAAGTCCCCTCATGAGGCATTTTATATCAGAAACAAAAAAATGAATGGAATATCAAGATATACTTAAATGAAACTTCTTTTTCCCGAACACAACGAAAACACCCCTGCCCGCAGCGCAGTTCTTTTAAGCGGAACCGGCAGCAATGCCGAAGCCGTCATCAGATATTGCAGACAGAATAATTGTGCGTTCTCAGTTGAAGTGCTGGTAACAGATAATCCCGGCAGCAGAGCCGCTGAATTATCGCAGATATACAATATTCCGCTCATTGAATTTGATATCCGCAAGTTCTACGCCGGACACGGTGAAGAAAGTATCAAACTGGATACGCCCCGCCGTCAGGAATTACGTGATCTCTGGAGCAGAGAACTTTTTGAACGTCTGATTCCTTATAATATTGAACTTGTTCTGCTGGCGGGCTTCATCCCTCTGACAAGTTTGACGGGCATGCTGCCGTGTCTTAACGTTCACCCCGGAGATTTGACGGTAACGGACGAACTGGGCAGAAGGATTTATGCGGGCTTACATTACCGCCCCGTTGAAGATGCTTTCTGCAACGGATGCGGATTTGTCCGCAGCAGCGTTATCCTCGCCCAACCCTACTCCGGAAACGGAACAAAAGAAATGGATTCCGGTCCCGTTATCGGAATATCTGAAAAGATTTTCATTGATCCGTCGCCTGAAACGCCCGAAAGTCTGGCTGAACTCCGCCGCAGACGCCTGCCCGGGCAACGTCCTGATGACATACTCCGGAAGAAAGCCGCCGCCTGCGTTGAAGAGATGAAAGTCCGCGGAGATCATGTGATTTTCGCTTCCGCCGCTGATGATTTTGCACGCGGAAAATTCGCCTGCGATGAAAAAGGAAATTTGTTTTACAGAGAAAATTCAATTTTCACGGAAATCTCGTCGGTCGAATACACCCCGAACGGAAAATGTTTGCTTGAAAGGTCAAGATAAATGAATAAAGTAAGAGTTGAACTCGGACCCCGTTCCTATGATATCATCATCGGCAGCGGCGCACTGAAAGAAGTAAAAAGTGACAAACGGACTTTACCTGTCATGGATTCCAACGTAAAAGAACTTCACTCAAAGGCTGTCCTGTCCGCCTTGAATACAGAAGAATTCTTTTCCTTTCCTGCCGGAGAAAGTTCAAAGTCTCCCGAAACGGCAATCGACATCTGCCGTCATGCGGCTCAACTGAACTTTGACCGCAAGTGCCGTTTTGCCGCCGCAGGCGGCGGTGTCACCGGCGATCTCACCGGATTTGCCGCCGCAATTTACATGCGGGGCATTGAATTTATCCAGATACCGACAACTCTCCTGGCGGCAGTTGACTCCAGTGTCGGCGGAAAAACCGGCGCAGATATTCCCGAAGGCAAAAATCTGATCGGCGCATTCCATCAGCCTTCCGCCGTTTATATTGATACAAATCTGTTGATGACTCTTCCGCAGAAAGAACTGGGCAACGGTCTTGCGGAAATCGTCAAAACTGCCGTCATCCTTGATTCTGAACTCTTTGCAAAACTTGAAGAAAATCCGGCTTTTCTTACAAGTTCCGCCGCATTTCAAACCCGGTATCCGGAAATCATCACCCGCTGCTGTGAACTTAAAGGCATGATCGTTTCTGAAGATGAAAAAGAAAGCGGCAGACGCGCCATCCTCAACTACGGACACACTTTCGGACACGCCGTTGAACTTCTGAGCAACTACACCCTGCCCCACGGACAGGCCGTTGCAATCGGCATGGCGGCTGCCGGAGTTCTTGCCGTCATGCGGGGCATTTGGAAAGAGGAAGATCTTAATCGGCAGAACAAACTTCTCACCGCCTTGAATCTGCCCGTAAAGGTTCCGGCTTTCTACAGCACCTCCGATCTGGTTGCCGCCATGCGCCGCGACAAAAAAAATCAGAACGGCGTCATCAGAACAGTTCTCTGTTCCGGTATCGGCTCCGCCCTGCTCCCCGTTGACTCCGATGAAAAAGATCTTGCCGCTGCCTGGGAGAAAATAAGATGAATCAACGGGACGGGTGTATTGCTTTAAATATGATTTCCGGTATCGGCTATGTCCGTTACTCTTCCCTTGTTGAATTTTTCGGACACGCCGGACTTGCCGCAGGAAAATCCGCTTCTCAATACCGGCAGGTTCCGGGAATCAACGCCGTTACCGCAGAGAAACTTGCTTCCGCCGACTGGCAGGAACTCTGCGAAAATGAAAAAGCTCTTGCCGACCGCAGCGGTGTCAGGATTTATACACTTTATGATGAAGGATATCCACCGGTTTTGCGTGAACTTCACGATCCGCCGCTCTGTCTCTATGTCCGCGGCAGACTGCCGGAGTTCCCCGGCAAAACACTGGGTATCGTTGGCAGCAGAAAGATGTCCCGTTACGGAGAAAGCATGACCAGAGCTATCACGACTGACGCCGTCGGCTGCGGATTTGCAATCATTTCAGGTCTTGCCTACGGCGTGGATACCATCGCCCACAGAACAACTGTTGAATGCGGCGGAACTACCGTCGCAGTCCTCGGCGGCGGACTGCTCAATGTGCAGCCGCAGGAAAATATTCCGCTGGCACAGGATATCGTTTCACGAGGCGGAGCCATTGTTTCGGAATTTCACATGTCCTGTCCCGTCAGCCGGGCGACCTTCCCCAGAAGAAACCGCATTATCGCCGCACTCTCAAAAGGAGTTCTCGTTGTGGAAGCCGGAACCCGCAGCGGCGCATTGATTACCGCCAAGGCCGCCGTGGATATCGGCAGAGATGTTTTTGCTGTTCCCGGGCAGGCAACCAATGAACTTGCCAAAGGCTGTCATCAGCTCATCCGTGATGGTGCAGTTCTTACCGAAGGACTTGAAGATATCCTCTCCGTGCTTGAGGCAGAAAATCAACCCGATCTCTTTTCTGCGTTTGCCGGGTCTGCAAATTCCGGTGAAGTAACGTACAACAAAGAATCCGTCTCAGACCTTGCACCGGAACTTGCCGCGGTTCTGAACAATATCTCCTCTTCAGGCACTTCAATTGAAGAACTCTCTGAAGCAACGGGCATGGATACCGCCTCCCTGATTGCTGCAATCACACAGCTTGAATTCAAATTTCTGATCAAACGCGGAGCTGATATGCTCTACTATCCCGAAAGGTAAAACCATGGCTGACTGCTGTTCCTCCGGCAAATGTACCGGACACATTCCTCTTGAAAAAGTCCTTTTGGAATGCGACAACCTTTTCAATCAGGAAAAAAAGCACGAATTGGGTGAACATCTGCGCTTCTGGCGCCGCCGCGCTTCTGAAATGGGCGACAAAAAGAATGAATTGTCTCTCCTGAGCGAAATGATGGGACATTACCGGATGATCCGCGACGAAGCCAAAGCTCTTGCCGCCGTAAGAGACGGCGTTGCTCTGATTTCAGAATTGGGCATATCTGATACGATTTCAGCCGGAACCATTCTGATCAATGCGGCAACCGCCATGCAGTCTTTCGGATACGCCGAAGAATCCGCCATTTACTACAAACAGGCGGAAAACTGTTACCTCAAAAATCTGCCTCCGCAGGACATCCGTTTTGCAGCACTTTACAACAACATGGCATCTTCCTGTATTGATCAGGGAAATTTTGAACAGGCTGAAAAATTTTATCTTCAGGCAGCGGAAATCCTCCGCAGCGAAAATCAGCAAATGGATCTTGCCGTCACCTTCATCAATCTGGCACAGCTCTATGACGGACTTGATCCCGAAGACAGTAAAATTGAAACTTTTCTTGATCAGGCTCTGGCATGTTTTGAAAACAATGCAGTTTCCCGGGACGGCTACTATGCCCATACCTGCAGAAAATGCGCGTCCGCATTCGGATATTTCGGCAGATTTGCAGACGAAAAAGAACTTATCAAAAGGGCGGAAGAGTTTTATGCAGGGCATTGAAGAATCAGAAAAATTTTTCATTGATTACGGACGGAAATATTTTGAAGAAAAATTTCCGCATCTCTTCCAGCGTCTGGCATTCGGACTTGCCGGACACGGTTCGGAATGTTTCGGGTTTGACGATGAAATATCCCGCGACCACGATTTTTCCTGCGGATTTGCCGTCTGGATTACCGATGAAGATGACGAAAAATACGGTTTTCTCCTTGAACGCGCTTACAACAATCTTATTTCGGAACACCTTTCCGGCAGTTCCGGCAAAAGTTCCATGCTCGGAGAAACAGAAACCGGCGTCTGCAAAATAAGTTCCTTTTACAGAAGACACATCGGTCTTCCCCGCGCGCCGGAAACATGGCAGGAATGGATGCATATCCCGGAATATGCCTTTGCCGAAGCTCTGAACGGAAAAGTTTTTCATGACATTTCCGGAAAATTTTCCAATATCCGCAGAGAAATTGCAACCGGTATGCCCGAAGACGTCCGCCTTAAAAAAATTGCCGCCCGCCTGGCAGTGATTGCTCAAAGCGGACAATACAACTTTCAACGCTGCCATCTGCACAATGAACCCGGCGCCGCCGCATTTGCCCTGACGGAATTTGTTCAAAACTCTATTTCACTTATTTTTCTTCTGAACGGAAAATTTGCACCGTATTACAAGTGGATGTTCCGCGCCATGAAAACGCTCTCTTGCGGAAGCGAATTAGCTGAGCCGCTGGAATTTCTGCTGACGGACAATGCACCATATCAGGATAAACAGGCAATGATTGAAGACATCTGCAGTCAGATTGTATTGATTCTCAACAAACACGGACTGTCTGAAATCCGTGCCGGCTTTTTGGAAGAACATGCTTTTGACATCATGAAAAAAATCAGAAATCCCCATATCCGCGCCCTTCATATCATGGAATAATTCTGATTTGTTTGTATTTCACAAAAAAAGAGAAAAAAAACACTTTGCCGTTTGCAAAATCACTCATCGGTGTTATATTGAACTCCGATAGAGTATCTATGGGAAAATCCGGCAGCGAGTGTAAAAAAAGAAAATATCATGAGTGAAAAATCCGCAAATAAAAGTTGGCAATTCATTGTTGATGAGATAAAAAATTATTTTGATTCTGATGATTGGGTATATGAATACGACGATGAAAATAAAGTTTTCTCCGGCGGTATTTCTATTGATGGTCCTCTCAGCAATGTTACATTTTATATATTTGTTCACGAGGATCATGCAGTGTGTTTTCACATTCTGCCCTTTAATGCAAGTCCGAAGGAACGTCCCGCACAGGCGGAATTTCTTACACGGGCAAATTACAATCTGACAAGAGGATGTTTTGAAATGGATTTCAGCGACGGAGAAATCCGTTTCAAACACAGAATCTCTCTTGCTGATATCAAAGAGGACAGTTTCAAGGCAATTTCTTATCTGGTCTGTTTCGGCTGCGGCATGATTGAACAGTACGGTTCCGGCATTGCCGCCATTTCCTTCGGTAAAAATCCCGAAGAAGCATATCTTGAATGTGCCGCCAGTGATGACGATGATGACGATAACGATTGATGTGATTTTCTGCAAAAAAACTTATTACGGAACAACAAAAAGCAACAAACAAGTGAGGTGCTGTTATGGATGACAAACAATTTCTGATTGACACTGTCAAAACCTTCTTTGAAGAAGATGACTGGCACTATACTTTTCATGAGGAAGAAGATTGTTTCACCGGCGGGATCAACCTGGGTGATGAATGTAAAATCAACTCTGTGAGATTCGTCGTTGCCGTCAATGACGATCATATTACCTGTTACCATGTCTGCAATATCAATGCTCAGAAATCCAATTCCAATGCAGTCGGAGAATTTCTCCACCGCGCCAACTACGGTTTGAAAATCGGAAACTTTGAAATGGATTACAACGATGGCGAAATCCGTTACAAGCACCGTGTTTCTCTCAACGATATTCAGAATGATGCTTTTGCCACCATGCGTTCTCTGATGATTATCGGTGCCAACATATTCCAGACCTACGGCGACGGTCTGCTGGCGGTTGCTTTCGGTTTCAAAACTCCGGAAGAAGCCATCAAAGAATGCGAAGACAGCGACGAAGAGTAATTTTCTTCTGCGTTAAAGAAAAAAGGCTGTTGCAAAACTCAATGCAGCAGCCTCTTTTTTTACGGGAAAGTGCGGAAAATATTCCGGAATATTCTTGTTAAAGTGCGCCTTTTTCTTCAAGATACTGCAAGTATCGGCTGCAGAGTCTTCCGGCGGAGGGGTAGAGAGAGTTCGGACTTAAAAAATGCGGCACTTCAAAAGTGATGATTTTTTCCACATAGGGCTGAACGACTTCAAGTTTATGACGCATTTTATTCCACTCAATCGGCGGAAACTTCCACGGCATATCGCGGTCAAAAGTTTCAAGGTTTGACCAGTAGGCAACACCGTGTTTCTGAAATACTTCGCAGGTTGCTTTGACGTAGGATTCCAAATCTTTAAACTGCACATGACCATCCATGAAAGCAAAGGCACTGACCAATCCTTCCATTTTGCTGAGCAGATAATCAAAATGTTTGGCGTGGACTTCAGGAGATACGGGCCATGAGGGATCGCATTTGCTGCCGTGATAACGCGGAGAAATCAAAATCGGACGTTCACGGTCAAAACTGCGGATTGCCTGACAGAGAGGTTTCCAGATTTCTTCAGGATGCACATGCATACTGCCTTCGTGACTCATGTACCAGCCTTTGAATGCAGGAAATTTGCTGTAACGTTCATTGAGTTCAAAAATCAGTTCACGGTTGACAGCAACTTCATTTTCCCAATCATTGACAGGCCAATGCTTGACCGTATCAAAAGTGCCGATATACAAAGCAATGCCGGTACGTTCAGCTTCTTTGAGCATGATTTCAACCAAATCGTGTTCTTCATATAAGGTGGTTTTCATCACTTCGGATTTGTACATTGCGCTGTCTTTCCAGCCGACGCGGATAATAATAGCAGTATCAATACCGATACTTTTAAAGTGATCAAATTCTCTTGCCCAGTCCTGAGCTGTAAAGTTGTTGCTGGGAATATCACTGGAAATACCGTCAATAAATGTTCCTGTAATGCGTTTGAATGCTTCTGCCATTTTCATTTACCTGATTTGAGTGCCATTTCCGCTTTTGGGGAGGGATATCACGCGGGAGTTTTTGCCAAGCTTTTTTCAAAAAAGCGATACACCGCTTTTCTTTGCCCGGCTTTCTTTTTTCGTAATATCCTCCACGGGAGTTTTTGCCAAGCTTTTTACAAAAAAGCGATACGCCGTTTTTCTTTGCCC